>NZ_SOGI01000013.1:0-108649 GCF_004403385.1 Cryobacterium sp. TMT4-31 | reverse complement strand
GGCAGCGGCGTCGGCATCCGCTGCAGCGCGCGGGGCGCGGGCGGAGCGGCTGACGGTGGCGAGCCGGCCGAGGGTGGCGACGGCGGTCGCTACGGCGACCAGGCCGCCGGCCAGGAGCGTCCACACGCCCGCTGAGAGCATGGTGGCGCCCACCACGGCGAACACCAGACCGATGAGCAGCAGCAGGGTGGAGAGGGCACGCATGGTGCGCAGGCGTTTGGCCTTGCCGGCCGGGGTGAGCGCTTTGGGCCGGGCGGCGGCGGCGCGCAGTACCGCGGCGCGCCGGGCGGCCGTGGCGGCATCGCCGGCGGCCTTCGAGGCAATCCGGGCGTCTTCCTCGGCCTGGGCGAGGAGTTTGCGTTGAGCGGACACTCCGCGTGCGTTGGTTTCCACGCGTACCTCCTGGGGAATTTCCGACGTCTCGGCGAGGATCCGCAGGGTCTGCTGCAGACGCACGGCATTGCGTTCGGTGGCGAGATATTGCCGGCGTCTCGCCCATGTCGGCATGAGATACGTCACCCAGAGCGCGGCGGCAACGGCCACCATCACTCCCCCACCCAGGACTTCGCTACTCATGCTCCCTAACGTATGAGTCGCGGGGCCTTCCGTGCCTGATTACCGGGGGGTGTGTCACTTGTCGGCCACCTCTAGTGGATGCGCGGCGGCGGCCGTGTCGAACTCGTTCACGGACGCCAGACCCGGCGGCACCAGGCCGTCCTGCCAGCGGCGCAGCACGCCACCGCGCACCTCCTCGGCCACCATGCCGAACGCGAAGTGGTCGCGCCAGGCGCCGTTGATGTGGATGAACCGGCGGCGCAGACCCTCGTACCGGAAGCCGAGCTTCTCGACGACCCTCAACGACGGGGCGTTCTCCGGCCGGATGCAGATCTCCATCCGGTGCAGGCCGAGTTGGCTGAAGCAGTAGTCGGTGGCCAGGGCCACCGCGATCGGGGTGATCGACCGGCCCGCGAACTTCTCGCCGACCCAGTAGCCGATCGACGCGCTGGAGAGCGACCCCCAGGTGATCGACGACACGTTCAGCTGGCCGGCCAGTTCGCCGTTGTACTCGACCAGGAACGGCAATCCGCTGCCGGTGCGTGAGTGCGCGAGCAGGCTGCGAATGCTGGCCCGGGTGTCGAAGGACATCGGCGCGTACGGGCTGGTGGCCTCCCAGGTGCGCAGCCAGGACCGGTTCTCCATCAGCTCACGCTCGAGGGCCCTGGCGTCACGTAACCGGATCGGGCGCAGGGTCACGGCCCCCTCACGGAGCGTAGGAATCGCGGTCGGCACGATGAACCCGTCTACTTGGGGGCCGAAGCCCGATGATGACCGAATCTTAGTCCGGTGCCGACCTGATCAACCTGCACGCTACTCGAGAGTGGAGGTGAACTCCTTGAGCCAGGGGCGCAGTTCCACGCCGAGGTCGTCGCGGTCGACGGCCAGCTGGATGATCGCCTTGATGTAGTCGAGCCGGTCGCCGGTGTCGTAGCGGCGGCCGCGGAAGATGACGCCGTAGACGCCGCCGGTGGTCTCGGGGTTGACGGCCATCTCCTGCAAGGCGTCGGTGAGCTGGATCTCGTTGCCCTTGCCCGGCTTGGTGTGCTCGAGCACGTCGAAGACCTCGGGGCGCAGCACGTACCGGCCGATGATGGCCAGGTTCGACGGGGCATCCTCTGCTGCCGGCTTCTCGACCAGACCGGTGATGCGCACCACGTCGGGATCGTCGGTCTTCTCAATCGCGGCCGCACCGTACAGGTGGATCTGCGACGGGTCGACCTCGAGCAGGGCCACGACGCTGGTGTTGCGGGTGACCTGCTCGGAAAGCATCTTGTCCAGCAGCGGGTCGCGGGCGTCGATGATGTCGTCACCGAGCAGCACGGCGAACGGTTCGCGGCCCACGTGCATCTTGGCGCGGAGCACCGCGTGGCCGAGGCCCAGCGGGTCACCCTGGCGCACGTAGTGCATGTCGGCGAGGTCGGTGGACTCGTTCACCTTGGCCAGGCGGTCGCGGTCACCCTTCTGGATGAGCACCGCCTCGAGCTCGGTGACCCGGTCGAAATGGTTCTCCAGAGCGTTCTTGTTGCGGCCGGTGATCATGAGCACATCGGTCAGGCCGGCGGCCACGGCCTCTTCCACCACATACTGGATGGCAGGCTTGTCGACGACCGGCAGCATTTCCTTGGGCATCGCCTTGGTTGCCGGCAGAAACCGGGTTCCCATACCGGCAGCGGGAATAACGGCCTTTGTAATGTGAGTAACCATGGCATTAGGTTAGCGGCAACCTGTATTGGTTACGCACCTAGGATGACTTGTATGGATTCTGACATCGAGCACCGCAAGCGGGCGCTCCGCGCAGACCTCCGGGAGCGCCGCCACAACATGCCCGCAGCCGAGCGCGAAGCCGCCACCGCGGGGTTCACCGAGAACCTGCAGAGCATCGTCACCGACCTGTCCGCCCGGTCGATCACCTGCTATCTCTCCAGCCCCACCGAGCCGAACACCCGCCCGTTCGTCAACTGGGCCGAAGCCAGGGGCATCCGGGTGCTGTTCCCGGTGTCGCGGGACGACGGCCTGCTCGACTGGACCGTCGGCGAGGAGGAGACCGAGGTGCAGGGCCTCTCGGGTGCCCCGGAACCCCAGGGCGAGCTGCTCGGCCCGATCGCGATCAACGACGTTGACCTGATCATCGTGCCCGCGGCGGCCATCGACAAGACCGGTCTGCGGATGGGGTGGGGCCGCGGCTACTTCGACAAGACCCTCGGGTCGATGGAGAAATGCCCGCCGGTGTACGCCGTGGTCTACGACAATGAATATGTCGACGATGTTCCCCGGGAGGTGCACGACCAGCCGGTGAACGGCCTCGTCACTCCCACTCGCATCGTCGTCTTCTAGACTTTCCCCTTCCGGCACCTGCCGGTCAGCTCCGCACACCCGAACCGAAAAGACGCAGTGCCTACCTATTCATACCGTTGCACCGAGTGCGACACCGCCTTCGACATCCAGCAGGCGTTCACCGACAACACGCTCACGGAGTGCCCCGCCTGCGGCGGCAAGCTGCGCAAGGTCTACTCGTCGATCGGCGTGAGCTTCACAGGCTCCGGCTTCTACCGCAACGACTCGCGCGCCGAGTCCGGCGGTAAGTCGTCGCTCTCCGCCGAGAAGGGCGCCAAGAAGACGGACTCCTCGTCTGAATCGTCCTCGGCCAAGCCGGCCGAGAAGAGCAGCACCCCGGCCGCGTCGACCAGCGGGTCGTCCTCGAGCGGCTCGGGCTCCTCGTCCGGCTCGACGCCCACGGCGGCGCCGAAGGCGTCCTGACCCCTCTCCTCAATTCCTCGCAGTACCGCACCAGAAAGATCCCAGCCATGATCAACGGTTTCAAAGAATTCATCATGCGCGGCAACGTCATCGAACTGGCCGTGGCCGTCGTGATCGGTGCCGCATTCACCGGCCTGGTCAACGCGATCGTCACGGGGATCTTCAACCCGCTGATCGCCGCGATCTTCAACGCGGACACCCTGAAGAACTCCCTGACGGTTCCGCTGGGCGATGCCGAGCTGTCCTTCGGCCTGGTTCTCGCGGCGTTGATCCAGTTCCTCCTGGTCGCGGCCGTGGTGTACTTCGCGTTCGTGATGCCGCTCAACAAGCTCAAGGAGAACCAGGCACGTCGCCGTCAGGCCGGAGTGCCGCTGGACCCGAAGAAGAACCCCGTCACCGACCTCGACCTGCTCACCGAGATCCGCGACCTGCTCGCCGCATCGACCGGGGCCCAGACGGTGTCCTCCAGCGCGGCCGCCGCGGCCGCCAAGCACACCCTCTAACTCCTTCGCACGTACGGCACGACCCCGCCGACTTGCGGCGAATGGCCCCTTGGATGCGCTCCAAGGGGCCTTTTGCAGCATCTCGGGGATGCGCGGGTCACCGACTTGCCGCAGACTGCCCCTTCGGCGCTCGTGACGGGATGCTTTGCGGCGTCTCGACGGGACACTCCGGTCGAGAACCCGGGCGGAGCGGCGGCGGGCTACCAGTGCGGCGGTTTGTCCTGGCGCAGCCGGGCGTCGTTCGCGCTCGTCGAGGAGCCGTCGCCCGTGGTCTGCCCGCCTTCTTCGCGGGAGGGCGGCTCGGGGCTGGTGTCGGTGTCCGGCGCGGGCGTCAGGCGCGCCCGGCGGGCGCCGGTCGACTTGACCACCGACTGACGCGGTTCTGCAGCTCCGGTGTCGCCGACGGATGCCGCGGGTGCTGTCTCGGGCGCTGTCGCGCCCGCGGACCCGACGGCGCCGTCGGGCGCCGCCGGGTCAGGCACGGTGCGCCGGACCATCCGACCCTTCGGTCGGCGCGACGCCCGTGATGCCCGCGAGGGCGGCGACGCGGGCGGCGACGGCATCCGGGTTGCTGAACAGTTCAAAGCTGTGCACGCGCAGGTAGTGCCAGCCCAGGCGGCGCAGCACCTCGGGGCGCAGCCGCAGGGACTCGCGCAGGCTGGCCCGGTTGACCACGGCGTCGGTCTCCACGACCACGGCGCGGCCGGCGTGCGAGGCCGCCAGCGCCAGCTTGCCGCGGTGCCCGAGGGAGACGGTGAGCCCCTTGCGTTCCAGGCGGCGGCCCAGGTCGACGAGCATGGCCTCGCGGGCATCCGGCACGGCCACCTCGTTGCGGCGGGCTTCGGTCTCGGTGAGCACCTGCGACAGGGCCAGGATGCCGTGCCGTTGCCGGTCGGCGTCGATGTCGATCGGTCGGAAGCAGGAGACGATGTCCATGGCCCGGCGGGCGCGGGTCATGCCGATCGCGAGCAGGCGTTCGCCGCCGGGTTCGCCGAGCGAGCCGAAGTTGCTCAGCAGCCGTCCGTGCGGGGTGCGGCCGTAGCCGATCGAGAAGATCACCCGGTCGCGGCTCTGCGCCACGGCCTGCTCGAGCGTGAGCACCGTGAACGGTTCGGCACGGTCCTTGAGGATGAAGTCGCTCAGGTCGGTGCGCTTGGAGAACGCCGCCAGCACGGCCTGGTGCACCCGCACGGCGTGGCGGGCGCTGGCGGTGATGACCATGAGGGATTCGCGGGGCCGCTTGACGGCATGGTCCATGACCAGGTCGACGACCTTCGCCACCTCGGCGTCAACGCTCTCCACCGCGCCGCTGTCGACGTCGGGCATGCCGTGGCCGCCCTTGACGTAGTTGAGGGTGAGGCTGCCGTGGCCGAGGAAGCTGCCCGCCCAGGGCAGCGAGTCGATGCGGCCGCCGTAGAAGCGGTGGTTGACCAGTTCGGCGAGGTCCTCGCCGCCGGCCCGGTAACTGCGGGTCAGGGTGAGGGTGGGCAGCAGTTCACCCAGCCGGGCCAGCGCGGAGTCGGCGTGCAGGGCGTCGACGTTGGTCTCCTGCGGGCTCGGCACATCGGAGGGTTCGACGATGCCGGTCTCGAAGCCGGACGGCGTCTGGGTGACCGGGTCGCCGAAGGCCACGACCTGCTTGGCGCGGCGGATGGCGCCGACGTTCTCGGCGAGGGTGGTGGCGCCGGCGTCGACGAGGAGCACGGCGTCGAAGGTCATTCTGTCGTCGAGTGCGGCGACCTCGTACGGCGAGGCCAGCCAGACCGGGGCGAGCACCCGGCCCAGGTGCGGGGAGACCTCGTTGATGCGGGCCGGGGTGGCGCGGTCGGCGCGCAGCAGCCGGCGCAGCTGGTCGGCTTCGTCGGGCCAGTCGACCACACCGATCTTCCAGGTCTCGGCGAGCAGCCAGGCCAGGATCTGCCCGGTGGTGGAGGCGTGCGCCTCGTCGACGAGCTTGAAGTCGGCTTCGAGCCTGTCGAGCACCTGGGTGTTGGCGTTGAGCAGGGCCTTGTCGCCGCCCAACATCACCTCGAGCACGGACTGCCACCAGGCGAGTTCGAGCTCGGCGGCGACATCCTTCTCGGACACGTGGCGCTGGGACAGGTCGGTCATCAGCGGGTCGAGGTTGTGCTCGCGCAGGGTGGCGAGCAGGGCGGTGCGCTCGTGCAGGTTGGCGAGCACCTCACTCTCGGCGGCCAGTCCGGTCATCGTGGAGACGAGTTCACGCAGCGGCCGCGAGACCAGCTGACGCGGGGTCCCGGTGTTGCCCAGCGGCACGTCGAGCTTGCCGAGGTCCTCCGCGACGCGCTGATAGGCGACGTGCACGTCGTTGATACCGACCGGCACCTCCGGGGTCACGCCGGCGGCGGCGTAGCGCTGCCACAGGGTGCGCTGCTGCTGGATGCGCCGCAGGCTCTCGTTCATGTCACTCACGTGCACGCCCGGTCGCAGGTACTCGTCGGCGAGCTTGCGCAGCCGGCGCCGGTTGGCGCTGGTCATCTCGGGTGAGTCGCGGCGGGCGGAGGTGGCGGCGATCAGTTCGGTGAGGGAGCGGTCGAACACGGCGGGCTGGAATTTGTCCAGCGTCTCGCGGATGTCCAGCAGCAGGCGCAGGTAGATGCCCAGCTCGTGCACGGTCTCGAACGGGCGCAACCGGGTCTGGCCGATGAGGTGTCCGGCGCGTTCCAGCAGCCGGGGCAGGTCGGTCTTGCTCAGCCGCTTGGCCAGCTCGTGGGATGCGCCGGCGTCGGCGGTGGAAGTGAAGGAGGCTCCGTACCAGGGCGAGTCGCCGGGGCCGTAGCGGAACTGGCCGAGGACGGCGGCCTTGATCAGGATCGCGGCGGCGCTGGCCCGGTCGTGGGCGAGACGCTCCAGGGCGACCCTGTCGAGCCGGGCGGTCGTCGACGGCGGTGCCGGCAGCTGGGCAAGCCTGGCGAGCTCACCGAGGGCGTCGAGCACCGACACGCCGAGCGCGGCATCCTTACGGGTGAGCGCCGACCTGTAGTCCAGCAGCACCTTGCGCAGACGCACAAGGGCGTCGTCGACGTCGCCGACGCGCGGCTGGGTGCTCTTCTCGTTGCGGGTGATCGACTGGATCAGGTCGCGGCGCAGCGTGCGCGGGGTGACGGCGACGCCGGGCAGACCCACCTGCACGAGGCGGTGGGCGATGCCGTCGAGGCTGGAGCGGCGGGCGCTGACCACGAGTACACGCTTGTGCTGGGCGATGAGCGAGCCGATGGCGTTGACGATGGTCTGGGTGCCACCGGTGCCGGGCAGGGTCTTCACGACGAGGGAGTTGCCGGCGCTGATCTGGGCGACGACGTTCTCCTGCTCGGCGTCGGCATCCAGCAGCAGCGTGTCGGTGCCGGGCGGGCGCACGTCTTGAGCGATCGGCAGCACCGGGTTGTAGGCCATTTCGATGGCGCGCTTGGCGGTGGGGTTGCCGGCGACGGCGTCGAGCACCGGATGGGTGAGCTTCTGCGCGTCGGTGGCCATGGCCCGGCCGACGTCGGCGAAGGACGACGCCACCAGGCGGGGCACCACGTTGAACCAGGGCAGGTGCGAGGTGAGGCCCCGCAGCCGGTCGATCACCGGTTGCGGTTTGAACGCTCCGTTGGTCACGGCGAGCGCCACGAACGCGTCGGCGTCGAGGGTGATCTGGAACTGGTCGTGCAACGCCCGCGCCAGTTCGGGGTTGAGGAACGGTGCTCCCTTGAGCTTGAGCTCGAAGTCTCGACCGTAGCGGCGGATGGCCAGGGGGCGCAGCAGCACCGGTGCGGTGAAGTCCACGTCGCCGTAGCGCCACTGGGCCAGCCCGATCGCGAGGTGCACCGATTCGATGCCCCGCATCGACCGCAGCTCGATGCCCTTCTGGGTGATCTCGTTGGCGGCCAGGCGGGCGTTGCGTAGCGCCAGCTCGTCGCGGATGAGGTTGGAGAGCAGGGTGGTCTTGCCGGTGATGAACTGCGGCAGACCGCCGGGGTGGGTGGCGGACAGCTCGATGCGGGAGCGCGGGCTGTCACCGAAGTGCAGCAGCGGCGAGTGGCCGCCGACGGCGGCGAGTTCGTCACGCCAGCGTTGCCAGGTGGGTTCGGCGATGTTCCCGGCGACCAGCGCCGGGTCTCCCAGGCTCACCGAGTCCGGGGAGGTCGCGAGACGCGAGTCGGCAGACGGCGCGTCGGAGTAATCCGACGCGAAGTCGTCATCTTCTGGTTTTCTATCGAGGCGCCACACACCCACACCCTATTTCTCCACCGGCCGGTTCTCGGTTAGGCCACCCGGTTATTTCCCGCATTCGCAGGATTCTCTGCGGATACAGCCGTTTTCGCAGGCGCTATAGCCAGTCCTTGCGTTTGAACACGGCGTAGAGCCCGAATCCCATCGCCACCATCAGGGTGATCGCGAACGGGTAACCGAACTGCCATTTTAGCTCAGGCATGTGAGTGAAGTTCATGCCGTAGATGGTGCCCACCAGGGTGGGGGCGAACAGGATCGCCGCCCAGCTGGAGATCTTCTTCACTTCCTCGCTCTGCGCCAGCCCGGTTTCGCTCAACCGGCGGGTTTCGTCGTTCTGCCGTTGGGCGACGAGGGTGCTGTGCACCGTGAGGGCGTTCTGCAGGAGTTCCCGGAACGCGTCGACACGTTCGACGACCCGGATGGTGTGGTCGAGCACGTCGCGCAGGTGCCTGTGCAGTTCCACGTCCACGCCGTGCTTCTCGAAGCCCTCCTGCAGCGACTCGAGCATGCCGATCAGCGGCTGGGTGGCCCGCTGGAACTCGATGACCTCGCGGGAGAGGTCGTAAATGCGTCTGGACACCGCCTGGTCACCGTCGAAGAGCTGGTCCTCGATCTCGTCGATGTCGTTCTCCAGGCCGGCGACCACCGGCGCGTACTCGTCGATCACCTGATCGAGGATCGCGTAGAGCACCGCCTGCGGCCCGAAGGCGAGGAGGTCCGGGGTGCTTTCCAGCCGGCGGCGCACCGAGGCGAGGTCGGGCGACTCGGCGTGCCGGATGGTCACGACGAAGTCGGGACCCACGAAGACGTGCAGCTCGCCGAACTCGACTCGCTCGACGTCGTCGAGGTATCTGGCCGGGCGCAGCACCAGGAACAGGGTGTCGGCGTATCGTTCGATCTTGGCTCGCTGATGTCCCTTGAGCGCATCCTCGATGGCGAGGTGGTGCAGGGTGAACTCATCGGCCACGCTCCTGACCTCGGCATCGGTCGGCCGGTACAGTCCGATCCAGGCGAACCCGGCCTTCTCCTTGAGTACCTCAAAGACGTCCTGCAACGTTTCCGGGGTTGCCACCCGAAGGCCATCCACATAGATCGCGTCATCAATCAGCGCCACGGCTGCTCCTCACTCGCCGTACAAGTGTGGCACCGGCGACGGGGTGCGGCGCACCGGCGTCAGTGCGGTTGGCTGCCCTGTCGCTTTGGACCCTCGTGCTTGCGGTAGGTGGGGCTGAAGGAGAGCAGCACCAGGCCGACTCCGAGAACCAGCTGGCCGAGCGCCTGGCCGGGCAGCAGCGAGACGGCGCCGCCGGCCAGGATGAAGACGGCCGGCAGCACCCTGTAGACGCGGGCACGCAGGATGGCGGCGCCCAGCAGCATCCAGCCGACCCCGAACACCGCGGCGGTCAACAGCAAGCCGAACGCATAGGAGCCGGGCCGTTCGGCACCGTCGAGTAGGTCAGGTGCGACCCGGCCCAGGGTGGGGTAGAGAAAGGCCTCCGCCCAGAACTGGCCGCTGATCAGGATGGTGCCGGTGCCGGCCATGATCGCGGCGGAGAAGCCGAACGGGCCGATCTGCTTGGCGTGGCGCTCGTAGATCGCCACCAACGAGAGGATCAGCAGCAGTGCTCCGCCGAGCAGGGCTAGAGACCGCAGGGCATACAGCGGGGTCTGCACGAGTTCACTGACCGGTTCGCCGGTGAGGCGCATCGCCTGGTCCAGGATGCCGCCGATCAGGAATGCGGCCCCGGCGGCGAGAGTGGATGGCTTCGCCAGACCTTCGAACCTCTTCACTGGAACCTCACCCACCGCGCCTGGAGCCTCGACAGCCCCGCACTCCATCGATTGGGCTGGTCCCGACGATTCTCGCACCGGCCGGGTGGCGGGACAAGGGCCGCAACGGCCACCTCGGGCAGAAGGGTCGCCGGCGCTAGGGTGATGGCGTGCCCGATGCCTCTTCCCCCCGCGACCTCGACGGTGTGCGGGGCGTGGACCTGTCCACCACCCTGGTGGTGGCGCTGGGCACCCGAGCGGCGACCCAGGACGGCGACCACCGGGCGCTGGCAGAGCTGGTGGGCCGGCTGACCGGCCTCGCCGGCGCATCCATCACTCTCAGCCAGGTCTGCCCGAACTGCGGACGGTCCGGTCACGGCCCCCTCCGGGTCGAACTCGGCGGCGCGGCGGTGGACTCCCCCACCGTGCACGTGAGCCTGGCCCGGGCCGACGGCCGGCTCGCTCTGGCCGTCACTGCGGCCGGCCCGGTGGGCATCGACCTCGAATCCGTCGGTGCGCTCGCCCGGGCACCCCTGGATGACGTGCTGCTCTCCACGGCCGAAGCGGATGCCGTGGCCGCCCTGCATCCGCGATCGGCCACGGCCGCGGTGACCGCCATCTGGACCGCCAAGGAGGCGGTCCTCAAGGCCGCCGGCGTGGGGCTCAGGGTCGATCCTCGTGACCTCACCATCGCTCGTGCGCCCGACGAAGTGCCCGCCGAACACTCCCCCGGCCCGGCCCTGGTCGGCTGGCCGGCTGCGCCGTTTCCGCTGAACCAGGCGCACCTCATATCCGTGGCGGCTCCCGAGGGTCTCGTCGCTACAGTCGCCGTGGTGTGCGCCAGGCGCCCGCGGTTGTACCTCGATCGGTGACGATCCCTTCGAGGCGTCCCCGCCGCTCAGAGCGTCCCCGACCTGCCGCAAACGCAACTCAGCGAGTGACGCGCGCGAGATCAGGGGGCGGGTTCGAGCGGCGCGGCGGGCTGCAGCCGCGGCAGGCTCTTCGCCGACACCCAGCGGGCGATGATCTTGTCGGCGACACCGGTGCCGGAGGCGATGCGGAAGCAGCCGAGCAGGTCGTCGGTGGTGACGCTGCCGTGCCGGTGGGTGCGGGTGTAGGCGCGCAGGGCGGTGAAGAAGGCCTCGTCGCCGATCGCCTGACGCACGGCGTGCAGGGCCAGGGCCCCGCGCTTGTAGACCCTGTCGTCGAACATGTCGTGCGGGCCGGGGTCGGCCACCACGATGTTCTTGGGCAGCAGGTCCAGCTCGGCGCGGTGCAGCAGGGCGTTCGCGTGGGCGGTAAGTCCGCCGCTGGACTCGGCCCAGATCCACTCGGCGTAACAGGCGAAGCCCTCGTGCAGCCAGATGTCGGCCCAGCGAGTGAGGGTGAGGCTGTTGCCGAACCACTGGTGCGCCAGTTCGTGCGCGATCAGCCGGTCGCTGCCGTGCAGGCCGTCCACGTGGTTACGGCCGAACACGGCCAGGCCGTGCGCCTCGAGCGGGATCTCGAGGTCGTCGGCGGTGACGATCACGGAGAATGCGGGGAACGGGTACGGGCCGAAGACCTGGCTGAACACCGTGATCATCTCGCCGAGCCTGGCGAAGTCCACCGCCACCGGCCGGGCCAGCGCGGGAGGGAAGAACAGGCTGTGCGCCACCGGGGTTGCGGCGATGTCGTGCCGGCGATAGCGACCTATCTGAACGCTGGCCAGGTATGCGGCCATCGGTTCCCGCACGTCGAAGGTCCAGGAGGTGCGACCGGACCGGGTGCTCTTGGCCACCAACGGGCCGTTGCTGACCACCGTGTACGGCGCCTCGCAGGTGAGCTGGATACGGAAGGTGGCCTTGTCGCTCGGGTGATCGTTGCAGGGAAACCACGACGGCGCCCCGCTGGGCTGACCGGCCACGAGCACACCGTCGGTGAGTTCCTCCCAGCCCAGCTCGCCCCAGTGACTGCGCACCGGATGCGGCGCCCCGCGGTAGCGCACCACCACCTCGAACGCCTCTCCCACGGCCAGCGGCACGGCGGGAGTGATCACGAGCTTGCGGGCGGCGTGCACCGTCTTCACCGGCGCAACACCGTTGACCGTGACCTTGTCGACGCTCAAGCCGGCCAGGTCGAGACTGAACCGCCCGAGCGCGGTGAGGGCCCGCGCCGTGATCGTGGCGGTCGCGGTCAGCCGGTTCGTGGCGACCCTGTAGTCCAGTTCGAGGTCGTAGTGCGCCACCGTGTAGCCACCATTGCCACTCGCGGGAAGGTAGGGGTCACCCGCGGACGCGGACCCCAGGATGGTGGGTGTGGGCTGCAACATAGGGATCAAGTCTTCCATGGCGGCCGGTGCCACGGCGCAATCGGGTTGCCGGACCAGAGCGAATCGGTGGGCACCCGCTCCCCGCGCATCACCAGCGAACCCGGTCCAACGGTGGCGTGATCGTCGATGCGCGCCGCCGGCAGGATCACGCTGTTGGGCCCGAGGGTGCCACCGGCGCCGATGTGCACGGTGTCCAGCTGCATGATGCGATCGTGGAACAGGTGGGTCTGCACGACACAGCCGCGGTTGACGCTGCTACCGGCGGCCAGGGTGACCAGGTCCGCCTCCGGCAGCCAGTACGACTCGCACCACACGCCGCGCCCGATCGTGGCGCCCAGCGACCGCAGCCAGAGCGCCAGCCAGGGCGTGCCGGCGGCGTTCTGCGCGAACCAGGGCCGCGCCACCATCTCTACGAAGGTGTCCGACACCTCGTTGCGCCAGATGAACGACGACCAGAGCGGATGCTCGGAGGCGCGGATGCGCCCCACCAGCAACCATTTCGCGGCGGTGGTCAGCGCGGCCGCGACGGCGCCTGCGCCGATCAGCACGAAGCCGGAGAGCAGCAGCGCCAGGCCAGGACCGCCGAAAAGCCAGAGGACCTCGAGGGCCACGAGCACGCTGAGGGCGATCCACGCGGAGGCGAACACCGGCACCAGGCGCAGCACCTCCCAGAGCGACCGGGCCAACACCAGCCGCGCCGGCGGGTGGAAGGTGCGGGCCTCGTCGATGTCGGTCACCCGGCGACGCAGCCGTGTCGGCGGGTTGCCCAGCCAGGAGGAGCCGCGCTTGGCCTTGCGCGGGGTGGACGACAGCACCGCCACGAGGCCGTCCCTCGGCACCGTGCGGCCGGGGCCGGCGATGCCGCTGTTGCCCAGGAACGCCCGGCGGCCGATCTTGGCGCGGCCGATGCGCATCCAGCCGCCGCCGAGTTCATAGCAGGCGACCATGGTGTCGTCGGCGAGGAACGCGCCGGGCGCAATGGTGGTGAGCGAGGGCACCAGCAGGACCGTGGACGCCTCGACGCCCGGACCGACCTTCGCGCCGAGCAGCCGCAACCAGACCGGGGTGAGCAGGCTGGCGTAAAGCGGGAACAGCAGGGTGCGGGCGCCGTCGAGCAGTCGTTCGGTCATCCACACCTGCCAGCCCACCCGGCTGCGCACCGGGTGGTGGCCCTCGGTCAGGCCCAGGCCCAGCAGGCGCACGGCTCCGATCACGGTGCCGGCGTAGAGCGCTCCGGCGGCGAGCACGGCCGACGGCACGGCCAGCGCGGCGCGGGCGGCCGCGGCGCCGAGGGTGTCGGCGTCGCCGATCACCACGCCCACGATGAGCACGCCGAGCAGCACCGCGACGGTGGGAATGGCGGTGAGTCCCACCGAGCCGGCGCCGTAGGCGAGCAGCCAGCGGCGGGCGTTCGCCGGTCGTTCCGCGGGCCAGGCGCGGCGGGCCGAGCCGACCCGGGTGGCCGGTGAGCCGGCCCAGCGCTCGCCTCGTGGCACCCGGCCTGAGACGGCGGAGCCCGGTTCGATCTCGGCGCCGTCGCCGATCTTGGCGCCGCCGAGCAGGGTGCTGCGGGAGCCGATCACGGCCTCCGCGCCGATGCGCACCCGGCCGATCCGCAGGGTGTCGCCGTCGAGCCAGTAGCCGGCCAGGTCCACCTCGGGTTCGATCGCGGCGCGCTCGCCGATGCTGAGCAGCCCGGTGACCGGCGGCACCGAGTGCAGGTCGACGCCGGGGGCGATGGTGGCGCCGAGCAGCCGGGCGTAGTAGCTGATCCACGGCGCCCCGGCCAGGCTGGCCGCGTCGACGAAGGTGGCCACCTGTTCGGCCAGCCAGAGCCGCAGGTGCACCGAGCCGCCGCGCGGGTAGTTGCCCGGTTTCACGCCCTGGAGCAGCAGCCGGGCGGCGGCAACGGAGATGCCCATCTTGCCCAATGGGGTGACCAGCAGCACGAATCCGGCCAGCACCGCCCACCATGACACCGTGGGGGCGAAGGATGCGCCGGCGGCGGCGAGCAGATTGTTGGCCGCGGCCAGGTACACCAGCCACTTGGCACCCACGAGCAGGTGCAACGGCACGCTGAGGACGCCCTGCAGCAGCCCGGTGCGGGCCGGGGTGGGCAGCACCTGCCGCGTGGCGCGGGCCACCGTCGGAGTGCGGCCGTCGAGTTCGTCGGCGAGGGAGCCGATCCGCGGGTGGTCGTAGATGTCGCTGATCCGGGTGTTCGGGTGGCGCTCCCGAATCGCGGACACGAATTGGGCGGCCGAGAGGGAGCCGCCGCCGTAGGCGAAGAAGTCGCTGTCGGCGTCGGCGACGGGCACACCGAGGATCGCGACCCAATGCCCGGCGAGCCAAGCGGCGGTCGGGCTGAGCGCATCCGCGCCGGCCGTCTCGGCGCCGGCCAGGCCGGGCAGCGGCCAGGGCAGGGCGGCACGGTCGACCTTGCCGGAGGTGCGGGTGGGGATGGATTCCACGACGGCGAGCAGCGGCACGAGGGCGGCGGGCAACGCCACCCGGAGGGCCGCGGTGGCCGCGGGCAGGTCGAAGGATCCGGCTGCCTCATCGGCGAGCGCGAGGTAACCCACCAGCACCTGGTTGCCGGCCGGGGTGGTCTGCACGACAGCGGCCGCGCCGGCCACGCCGGACAGCGCCTGCAGGGCGGCGTCGATCTCGCCGAGCTCGATGCGCCGGCCGCCGAGTTTGATCTGGTCGTCGGCCCGGCCCACGAAAACCAGCCCGGCGGGGTCGAAGCGCACGAGGTCGCCGCTGCGGTAGGCGCGTTCCCAGCCGAGCCCGGCGTGCGGGGCGTACTTCACCGCATCCTGGGTCGCGTCGAGGTACCGGGCCAGGCCGACGCCGCCGATGATCAGTTCGCCGGTCTCGCCGGCCCGCACCCGCTGGCCGGCCGGATCCACCACGGCCAGGCTCCAGCCGTCCAGCGGCAGGCCGATGCGCACGGGGTCGCTGCCGTCGAGCAGGGCGCCGCAGGCCACGACCGTCGCCTCGGTCGGGCCGTAGGTGTTCCACACCTCACGGCCGCGGGCGCTGATGCGGGCGGCCAGCTCGGGCGGGCAGGCCTCGCCGCCGAAGATCACCAGGCGCACATTCTCCAGCGCCTCCTCGGGCCAGAGTGCGGCGAGGGTGGGCACCGTGGAGACAACGGTGATGCCGTGCGCGATGAGCCAGGGGCCGAGGTCGGCGCCGCTCCGCACGAGCGAGCGCGGGGCCGGCACCAGGCAGGCGCCGTTCCGCCAGGCCAGCCACATCTCCTCGCAGGAGGCGTCGAACGCCACCGACAGGCCGGCCAGCACCCGGTCGCCGGGGCCGATGGGTTCGCCGGCCAGGAACAGGCCGGCCTCGGCGTCGACGAACGCCGCCGCCGAGCGGTGCGTCACGGCGACACCCTTGGGCACCCCGGTGGAGCCGGAGGTGAAGATGATCCAGGCGTCGTCGTGCGGGCCGGGCATCGGCTCGCCCCAGTGCGCCAGCGACGGGTCCTCCTCGGCGGCCAGGGGCCGCTCGGTGAGCACCCCGGCGTCCAGGCCGTCACGCACCGTGAACAGACCACCGTCGCCGATGACACCCACGACCCGGGCCTCGCCGAAGACCAGCCGGGCCCGTTCCTCAGGGTCGTCGGCGTCGACGGGCACGTAGGCGGCGCCGACGGTGAGGGTGGCGAGAATCGACAGGTAGAGGTCGCGGGTGCCGGACGGGATGCGGATGCCGACCGTGTCGCCGCGGCGCACCCCGGCCCGGCTCAGCCGCACGGCCTGGTCGTTGACCAGCCGCACCAGCCGCCGGTAGCTCAGGGCCCCGGCGGCGTCCTCGAGGGCCAGGGCGGTGGGGTGTTCCTCCGCGGTGGCCAGCAGGATGTCGATCAGGGTGCGCTCGGGGTGCACCAGATAACCGGCATCCAGCACGCCCTGCTCGTGGCCGGGCGTCGGCGCGGCCGGCAGCGGACGCACGATTGCTGGTGCGACGGTCGAGCCGGCGGACCGGGTGCTGGGATCGGGGTGGAACGAGGTCACGCATACTCCTGTCCGGGCTCGCGAGAATCCGCGATGGCGACAGCCTAGAACGACCGGGTGACCGGCGGGTGAACACGCGTCACATGAGTACATTCTTCGGGCGCGTTCCCGTCTCCGGCGGGTTTTTCTCCGCCACCCCTGTTCCCCCGGCGGCCTGCCCGCGTAGCCTTTTGATACCGGATGCGCCCCACGTCTTCGACCGAAAGCCGACCGAATGGATACCTCACCTCTCGTCTGGACCCTGACGGTCCTCGGAATCGTCGGGCTTCTCGCCTTCGACTACGTCTTTCACGTGCGGAAGGCCCACGCCCCCACGCTGAAGGAAGCGGCAATCTGGTCGTCGATCTACGTCGGGATCGCCATACTGTTCGGCATTGGTGTCCTGATCATCGGCGGCAGCACCCCCGGATCCGAGTACTTCGCGGGGTACATCACCGAAAAGGCGCTCTCGGTCGACAATCTGTTCGTCTTCCTCATCATCATGACAAGCTTCCGCGTGCCCCGGGAGGACCAGCAGAAGGTGCTTTTGTTCGGCATCACGTTCTCGCTCATCGCGCGCACCGGCTTCATCTTCCTCGGCGCCGCCCTGATCAACACCTTCGCCTGGGTGTTCTATTTCTTCGGCCTGATCCTGTTGATGACGGCGGGCAACATGCTCAAACCGGAGAGCTCGGAGTCCAAGTCCGCGGACAACTTCATCGTGCGGGTCGCGCGCAAGGTCTTCCACACCAGTCCCGAGTACGACGGCGACAAACTCTTCACCATCCACGACGGCAGGCGCGCACTGACCCCGATGCTCCTGGTGATGGTCGCGATCGGCGGCACCGACCTCCTCTTCGCGCTCGATTCGATCCCCGCCATCTTCGGCCTCACCCAGGATGTCTACATCGTGTTCACGGCGACGGCGTTCTCGCTCCTCGGCCTGCGTCAGCTGTACTTCCTGCTCGACGGCCTGCTGGACCGGCTGATCTACCTCTCCTTCGGGCTGGCGGCGATCCTCGCCTTCATCGGCGTGAAGCTGATCCTGCACGCCCTGCACGAGAACAACCTTCCGTTCATCAACGGCGGCGAGCCGGTGCCGGTGTTCGAGATCAGCACGGGTGTCTCCCTGACGGTCATCATCGGTGTGCTCCTGGTCACCGTGCTGGCGTCGCTGTTCAGCCCGGCGGGCCGGGCACAAGCGGCCACCGCCAACGCCCGGCGGTACGCAACCGACTACCTGGACCTCGGCTACACCGAGGACCACACCGAACGCATCCGGGTGTACACGGCGCTTCGGGAAGAGGAAGAGTCCATCCATAAGCTCGGCCCGAAGTACCGGCAGGCGGTCCAGGACGACGCGGAGCTCGCCGATCTGCTCCGCAGGGCTCACCTCGAACACGACGCCTCTGTGCGCCGGGCCGCCCGCGAGGGGTGACCCCACGCCGGCCCGACCGTGCCCCGCACGACGGCCGGTCAGCGGATGCGGGCACGCACGGCGCCGGCCGCGCAGAGGATGACCGCAAGCGCGCCGATCAGCACGAGAGGGTCCAGGTCTTCACCGAGGAGCAGCGCCGCCCACGCGATGGTGAGCACCGGTTGCAGAAGCTGGATCTGGCTCACCCGGGCGATCGGCCCGATGGCCAGGCCCCGGTACCAGGCGAAGAAGCCCAGGAACATGCTCACCCCGGCAAGGTAGGCGAAGGCCAGCCAGGCCGACGCATCAGCAGCGGGCCGGCCGGAAGCGAGTCCGGCCAGCATCAGCGGCACCATCACCGGCAGCGCCACGATCAGCGCCCAGCAGATGGTCTGCCAGGAGCCCAGCTCGCGGGCCAGCAGCGCGCCCTCACCGTAGCCGATCGCCGCAAGCACCACGGCCGCCACCAACAGCAGGTCGGCCGGCTGCAGGCCGCTGAGCCCGCCCGCGGTGAGCGCCACGAATCCGACCACGGCCACCACGCCGAGACCGCTGGCCAGCCAAAAGCGAGGAGTGGGCCGTTCCCTGGCCCGCACGACAGCGACCACCGCGGTGGCTGCGGGGAGCAGGCCGATCACAACGGCGCCGTGCGCGGCCGGCACGCTCTGCAGGGCGAAGGAGGTGAGAATGGGGAAGCCCGCGATGACGCCGGCCCCCACCACGGCCAGCCGCCACCATTGGCTGCCCCTGGGAAGACGCTGCCGGAGCACGGCGAGCACAGCGATGGCGAGAATGCCGGCTCCGACGGCACGGCCGGCACCGACGAACAGCGGGTCGAGCTGGGCCACGGCCACCCGGGTGAGCGGCAGGGTGAACGAGAAGGCCAGCACGCCCAGCAGCCCGAAGACCAGGCCGGCGGCGGCGGGCGACGCTTCCGGTGGCGATAGCGCTGGCGGCGCCGCGACGATAGCGCTATTCTGTATTTTCATGAAAGAGGATAGCACCCGAGCGGGTTCCGCGGACAACGAATCGGCGCATCTCGCCATCGAACGCCGTCTGCGTGCCCTGGTCGCCAGCCGGCCGGCCGGCGACCGGCTGCCCTCCACCCGCACCCTCGTGCTCGACCATGCCGCCAGCCCGCTCACTGTGCAGCGCGCGCTGCAGCGTCTGGTGCTCGAGGGCCTGGTGGAGACCCGACCGGGCGCGGGAAGCTTCGTGGCGCGGCCGCATGCCGTGCACCGGGCCGACTTCGGCTGGCAGACCACGGCGCTCGGCGCGGCCCGCACCGGTGCCGACGCGATCGGCACCGCCATGACGAGCGCCGGACCGGGCATGATCGCCCTGCACTCCGGGTACCCGGCCGAGGAGCTGCTGCCCACCCGGCTGGTGCGCACCGCCCTGGTCCGCGCGGCTCGCACCGGCACCGCCGTCGACCGGGCCCCAATTTCGGGGTTGCCGGAGCTCCGCAGCTGGTTTGCGGCGGAACTGGCACCGGTCGGCGCCTCCGCCGCCGCCCCGCCGGCCGCCGACGACGTCGTCATCACCCCGGGCGGCCAGAGCGCGCTGTCGTCGATCTTCCGGGCGCTGGCCGTTCCGGGCGACGCGATCGTGATGGAGTCCCCTACCTACTGGGGCGCCATGGCCGCCGCCCGGCAGGCCGGGTTGCGCATCGTGCCCATCTCCCGCGGCGCCGGCGCCCCCGCGGCTGCCGACCTCGACGACGCCCTGGGCGTCAGCGGGGCCCGCCTGTTCTACGCGCAGCCGCACTTCGCCAATCCCACCGGGGCGTTGTGGAGCAGCGCCGATCGCAGTGCCATCACCGCGGTCCTCCGCGCTCGCGGGGCGTACCTGATCGAGGACGACTGGGCGCATGATTTCGGCATCGAAGCGGATGTGGCCACCCTTGCCGCCGACGACGCCGACGGCCACATCGTCTACGTGCGCTCGCTCACGAAGAGCCTCTCCCCCGCCATCCGGGTGGCGGCGGTCGTGGCCCGCGGCCCCGCCCTGGCCCGGATCCAGGTGGACCGCACCGTGGACGACCTGTACGTCAGCGGGCTCCTGCAGGCGGCAGCGCTCGATGTGCTCACCGACCCGGGCTGGCACAGCCACCTCACCCGGTTGCGTGGGTCGCTGCGCGGCCGCCGCGATGAGCTGGCCCGGCAGGTGCGCGGACAGTTGGGCGCGGACGCCCTTGAGCTGGTCCCCAGGGGCGGGCTGAGCCTGTGGGTGCGCGCTGCCGACGGGGTGGACGTGGCCGACCTGGCCCGGCGCAGTCGCGCCGAGGGGGTGCTGTTCTCCCCCGGCGGCGACTGGTTCCCGGCCGAGCCGACCGGTTCCTTCTTCAGGCTGAACTACTCCCGCGCCCGCCCCGAGCTCTTCGAGGCCGCCGTGGCGACCATCGCCGGACTGCTGCCCTAGGCCAGCCGCTCGACGGCGGCGAGCCACTCGGCCCAGAACAGTTTCCACCGCTCGGCCTCGTCGAACGACGCCACCGTGTCGTGCGTCACGCCCAGCCGCAGCCGCCCGTCGGGCAGCAGGTCGGTGGAGAACAGGATCGACCCCAGCGGCTCGTCTGCACGCGCGAGGGTGAATCGCAGTGCCTTCGACGCCGGCTTCGAGCGAAGCACCAGGTCGAGACCGGGAAACAGATCGGCGCGGCTACCCTCGTCGAGCAGCAGTTCGCGCACCACGTCGCGGTCCAGGGCCAGCACCCGCGCGCGGCTCACGCTGAAGCTGCCGTCGGGCATCTGGCCGGGCAGCCTCAGGCCGGTGATGCGTTCGTAACCCACGGTCACGCTCTGCGCCCACCAGCCGTCCACACCGTGCGCGGCGTGCACCCAGGCGGCGATGGCGGTGTGCCCGGCCTGGTGGCCGGGGCCGTCGTCGATGAGATCGACCCACTCCTCCCACGCATGCCCGGTGTTCTCGAGGATCGCGTCGTCGGTCTGCACGGGCTCGGCCGCCCAGACCCGGGTGCGTGTGAAGGTTTCGTGTTCGGTCATCGGGACTCCTGTGCTCGGCACGACAATACTGGGTGTCTTCTGCCAGGTCCGACGCCGGGCACCCCGGGCGATGTGATGGCCGCGCGGAGTCCCTAGACTGAGAGCGAAGGGGGCATTTTCGGATGAGCAAGAACAAGAGCGACGAACCGCGCGACGAGTTCGACCGTATCCAGATACCCGAGTTTCTGGCCCGGCCTTTCGAGCGCCTCGCCGGCGGACCGGGCGTCGGCACACCCATCCGGCCCACCCCCAGAGACCGGTCGGACGGCAACACGACTGTTGACGGCGACTCGGATGCCGATCTCCCCGAGGACCTCGAGGACACCGAGCCGGCACCGCGTCAGTGGTGGGCCGGCTACAAGGGCAAGCTGCTGCTCTACGGCGCGGGCACCCTCGTCATGGTCTTCCTACAGTCCCGCGGCTAACCAGCACGGTACGCCGACTACATCGCGGGTAGTACCCGGGTTCATCCGTCCAGGGGATGTCTGCGTACCCGTGTTTCGCGACGATGGAGGTACCGATCCCGTTCACCCGGTCGGCAGCCGCCCGTCGAGAGGACTCCCATGACCACGATCCTGCACACTATTCCTGCCCACCGGTCCCTGCGCCCCATCGTCATGACGGCGACCCTGGTCATGGTGTCGGCCGGCACCCACGGTCCCGCCGACCTGCCCGCCGGCCCGCCCGTGGCCGTCGACCGGGTGCCTGCCCACTCCCTCGACCGGATTGCCCTGTGGGCGGCCCAGCAGGCCGGGATCGACCGCGCGGCGTAAACCGCCGCAGGAGGGCCCGTGGGGCTCCCCCGATTAGGGCCCGACCAGCAGAAGTAACACCTCATAGGTCAGATAGACCGGCCAGACGATGGCCTGGAGCAGGCCCAGGATGAAGCCCCAGAACGATCCGTCCGACGTGGAGACGAAGTAGATGGCCGCTCCAACGTAAGCCAGAAGGAAGAAGAACCCCCACCCCCCGTCTCCCACCGTCACGTTGCCACGACCGTCCGATGCCATCAGCTCCTCCGCTCCCGTGAGAACTCCCTGACTACCCGATGGCACACAGGGTAACCGCGCTGACCGCGAAGCGATACCGCCGCACAGCGGCGGCCGGGTCCGATCCGATCGTCAGCGAACGGCATCGGCGAGCAGGGAGCCCGCACGACGACATCGCCGTTTACGCGATAGTGAGGGGATGCAGATCTACTCCGACTACGCCGCCCATCGCTCCCGTCAGGTCGCGGTCGACGTGATCGCCGTCGCCGCCATCGCCGCTTGGATCGGGCTCGGCGCTTTCGTCTACTCGCTCGTGATCGACCTCGCCCGGTTCGGCGAGCAGATGGAGTCCGCCGGCTCCGACTTCTCGACCACGATGACTGACATCGGCGACAGGTTCGGCGGTATGCCGCTCATCGGCGGCGGCATCCGGGCACCGTTCGAGGCCGCCAGCGGCGCGGGCCAGAGCCTGGAGGCGGCCGGCCGCAGCCAGCAGGAGGCCGTGCTGAATCTCGCCGTCGGCCTGGGATGGGGAATCGCCGTCGTGCCTGTCGCGACGATCCTGCTGTTCTGGCTCGTACCCCGCCTGCGGTTCACGCGCCGGGCGGCCACGACACGGCGGCTGGTTCGCGCAGGCATCACCGTGGACCTGCTCGCGCTGCGGGCCCTGACGAATCAGAAGCTGTCGGTGTTCGCGGCGGTCGACGCCGACCCCGTGTCCGCGTGGCGTCGGGGCGACCCCGAGGTGATGCGCTCACTCGCCGCGCTGGAGCTCAAGGCCTCGGGGGTGCGCATCCGCTGAGGCACCATCCGTGCCTGGGACCGCGTGGTGCTGGCGGCTGCCGCCGGTGCGGACGAGGATGGTCCCATGGTCGCAATTCTCACGGATGTCGCTCGGGAACTGTACGGCCTTCGGCCCCAGGACTTCACGGCCGCGCGCAATGCCAGGGCACAGGAGCTGAAGTCATCGGATGCCGCTCTCGCCAAGCAGGTCGCGGTGATGAAGAAACCCTCTCCTGCGGCCTGGGTGGTCAACCTCCTCGCCCGGGAGAACGTCGACGAACTTACTGTGCTCCTCGACCTCGGCGAACAGATGCGCACAGCGCAGGAGCATCTCGAGCGGGACGCGCTCAGGCGGCTCGGCGGCGAGCGCCGAGTCGCCATCGCCGCCCTCGCCGCTGCGGGCGCCGACCTCGCCGCCGGCCTCGGTCACCGGCCTACTGCAAGCGTCGTCGGCGAGGTCGAGCAGACCCTGCAGGCCGCAACGTCTGATCCTTCGGCCGCCGCGGCAATCGCCAGCGGACTTCTGGTCAAGCCGTTGCGGGCGGTCGGTTATGAGCCCGTCGACCTGGACGGTGCCATGGCCGTGTCTGATCCGGAGTCGTGGCCGGCGCCTCGGGGCCGCTCCCGCGGCGCGGCACTGCCGGATCCCGTTCAACTCGCCGACGTCCGCCGCCGGAAGGAGGCCAGGCGGGAAGCGCAACGTCTGGAGCGCAATGCGGACGTCGCCGAGGCGGAAGTCGACGCCCTGGACCGTCGCACCCACCGGCTCACGCTTCGCCGGACCAGCCTCGAAGCGGAGATTGCGGAGCTTCGGGAACAGCTGGATACGGCCTCCGCGGCGCTCGCCTCCGTCGTCGCCGACGAGAGCGCCCTGGCCGACGCCCGCGCCGAGGCGCACACCGCTGTGGAGGACTCCAGAACCCGCGCCCGCGACGCACGCGAGGTCGCCGACTCCCTCGAGGAGGGCGACTGATCCGGCCGGCGGCACCCGGCGAACCCATCGGTGTCTTCGGCACTCGCCGCCGGCACGCCGACCCTCGCGGCACGCCGTCGTCCCGCCGTCTCGAAGCCCCAGTCTGCTGGCAGCGAACGGCGCCCACAGTCCAATCCGACGGACGTACGCTCTGGTGCCATGAACGATATCCCGGCGATGGATGACGACGGGCTGCTCGACGCCTACTCGAGAACCGTCACGGCCGTGGCCACGCGGGTGCTGCCCAGCGTGGCCAGTGTCTCGGTGCGCAGTTCCCAGGGAGCGGGAGCGGGCAGCGCGAGTGTCATCACCGACGACGGATTCCTCCTCACCAGCGCCCATGTCGTAGCCGGCGCCGGCACCGCTGACGTCGGGTTCGCCGACGGCACCGGGAGCCGGGTCGACGTCGTCGGCCGCGACACCCTCTCCGATCTGGCCGTGCTGCACGCACGCGATGCCACCCCGCCGCCGGTGCGGTTCGGCGACGCCGCGCGGTTGCGCGTCGGCCAGGTGGTGGTGGCCCTGGGCAATCCGCTGGGTCTGGCCGGCAGCGTCACCGCCGGCATCGTCTCGGCGCTCGGCCGGTCGCTCCCCACCCGGTCCGGGCGGGTGATCGACGAGGTGATCCAGACCGACGCCGCCCTCAACCCGGGCAACAGCGGCGGGGTGCTGGCCGACAGCACCGGGCGCATGGTCGGGGTCAACACCGCGGTGGCGGGCATCGGAGTGGGGCTGGCGGTGCCGATCAATGTGAGCACCCGGGCGATCATCACGGCGCTGATGACCACCGGGCGGATGCGGCGGGCCTGGCTGGGCATCGCCGGCGCCCAGGTGCCGCTGCCACCGACCCTGGCGGCCCGGATCGGCTCGCCGACCGGCCTACGGGTGGCGGCAGTGTCCCCTGGCAGCCCGGCAGAGGAGGCCGGGTTGCACCGCGGTGACATCGTGGTCGAACTCGCCGGGCAGCCGGTGGTCACGGCCACAGCAGTGCAGCAGCTGATGGTCGAGGCCGCGATCGACACACCCATCGAGATCACGGTCTGGCGAAACGGCGCCCTGGTCGACGCGATCACCGTGCCGCGGGAACTCGCGGAGTCCTGACCCGGCCCAACACTGCCGGTCGATCAGGCCGCGGCGAACCGCTTCGCCGAGCGAGCCCTGGCCTTGTCCGCCTCCACCTCGCGGTTCTTGGGCGGAGCGGTCGTGACCAGGTCTTCGAGCAGATGCCGCGAGGTGTGGGCGATTTCCGCGACCGCCCGGTTGAAGGCCTCCTCGTTGGCCTTCGACGGCTTGGTCGCCCCGCTGATCTTGCGCACGAACTGCAGCGACGCCGCATACACCTCGTCGTCGGTGGCGGCAGGTTCAAAATTGTGAAGCTGATGAATGTTCCGACACATACTTCGAGGGTACCCAGCCGGGCCCGGCCACGGAAGTGCGAGAAAGTGTTGCGCGAAGAGCGGATTGCCCACTACGGTGATGCCTACGCCATACGACGAAAGGAGCCTCGCGTGATTACTCAGAAGATTGCATTCGCATTCCGTACCACCGCCGGCTTCGTCGGCGTCTTCACCGCCTGATCGGCCAGTAGGTAACCCACCGGTCCAGACGGTGGTGACGCTCTCGAAGCCCGACCAGGCAGCATCCGCACTCTGTGCATCCCGCACCTTCTGCATCCGTCTGCCCGGGTCACTCACCCCGTGAGCGGCGCGCACTCCGCGCGTCGCCCTCGTGCCGCCGTGCGCGGCCACCCTTCATTCTGCGAGCCCGAACGTTCTTCCAGAGCGCCCGGATTCGCGAACCGTCCTCGTTAAGGAACGCATCATCATGAATACCCAACTGGCGCCCGATCCGGGCCGCCACGATCACCCACCCCAACCCGTTCTCTCGCCCGAGGCGCACCCGGCGCGCCGCGTAGGCCTGATCGACCGCGCTGCCATGCACCTCGGTGTCGCGCTGATCCGCTGGGGTCGCCGGCCCGTCAGGGCTCGTCGCCGGGAACGCCCCGCTCTCGCTCCCGAGTCGATCGCAGCCCGCCGGGAGTTAGACCGGGTTCGAGACGAGCATCTGGTCCTGAAGCTGACCCAGTTCCGGTGACCGGTGCCCCCACGTCGCACCCGACCGCGTTATGCGGGTGCCGCGCCGGTATGCGGGTGGCGCGCCACCCGCATACCGGCGCCTGACCCGCCTCACGCGTCGGTACTGGCTTCGGATGCGCTCAGCCGCGCGGTGCCGCGTCCAGTCCAGCCCGCCACTGCGCGAGCAGGCGCGCGACGCTGCGGCTGTGCGCCCACGGCACCTCGGGCGCCTCGGTCCGCCCGTCCAGCAGGGCCAGCGACACGGCATCGGCCTCTGCCGCGAACGGGTCCACCGTCGGCACCTCCACCAGTCGGTCACGGCCATCCGCCCGCACGAGGAACGACGCGGCCGAGTCGCTGCGGCTGCCGAACACATCGGCCAGCTCGATGACCCCGGCGCTCCCGCTGAGCCTCGCCGACCGCGGCAGCTCGGCGACGATGGAGCACTCCGCCTCCGCGGAGAATCCGGCCGCGGCAATTGTCGCGCTGGCGTGCTCGTCCACGCCGGTGTCGCCGACATCGCCCGTGGCGACGGTGACCGTCAGGTCTGCCGGGTCAACGCCGGCAGCAGCGGCGAGTGCCACCGCGAGCGATACGGGGTAGCCGCCCACGTCGAGGATCGCCCCGCCGGCCAGCTCCGGATCGAACAGGCGTCCCGATCGCTGCCCCGCCGCGAAGCCGAACGAGGCGACCAGCTGCAACGAAGTGCCGACCTCCCGGTTGGCGACGGCGGCATCCAGGGCCCGCGCGAACGGTCCGAACCGGTGCTTGTACGCCTCGACGAACGGCAGTCCGGAGGCCGCGGCCTGATCCAGGACTCGTTCGACCTCCGCCACGGTCGGCGCGACCGGCTTCTCGCACAGCACCGCCTTGCCGGCCCGCAGCGCGGCCACGGCGAGGTCCGCGTGGGTCGTGTTCACCGTGGAGATGTACACGGCGTCGATGTCGTCCCGGGAGAGGAGATCCTGGTAGGTTCCGGTGACGGGCGCCCCGTACGTGGCCGCGAACGCGGCCGCCCGCTCGGGGCTGGTGCTGCCGACTGCGTGCAGAGTGCCGTGCGCCGAGCCGGGCAGAGCCCGGGCGAACCAGCCGCCGATATCGCCAGGTCCTAGGATTGCCCACCGCGTAGTCTTCATTCCTCGAAGGTACCAACCTTCGGCGACGACCTTTTCCCGGTGAGGGAGCTGAATCTGTTGCGGCGGTGCGGGGTGCCCCTGGAGGGACTCGAACCCCCAACCCTTTCCTTAGGACGGAACTGCTCTTCCATTGAGCTACAGAGGCTGACCGGGAAAGTTTAGCCGTTATCCGCGCCGGTTGAGCGCAGGTACGCCGGGCTGCCCTCGTTCGGAGGCGGGCACGCCGCGACAGGAACTAGGTCGGCGGGTAGAGGTAGACCGGAACCTCGCTGACCGGCACTGTACGCGTGTGATAAGCGTGCGAGCCGTTCCAGTTGTATTCCTCGAGCACAACGGTGCCGTCCCCCGGCACCGACTGAACATAGGCGACGTGGTTGTAGGTGAACCAGGCCACGGCACCCACGACGGGTGCCTTGCTGCTGGCCCAACCCTTGTTCGCCCAGGCGTTGGCCCAGGCGGATGCGTTGCCGCCGCCGGGAGTCATCGTCGACCAGGTCCACTTGAACGGGCCGGTGGCGCCGGCGTCGCGGTTGAGCCGCCAGGCCACGAAGTCCACGCACTCGCGGTAGTAGTAGCCGAGCGGGGAGAACCCGCCGCCCTGGGATTCGGTGGCGGCGTCCCGCCAGGGGTAGTCGTCACCCTCGGCCCGGATGCCGACCACGGCGTACTCGGCCGCGGAGCTGCGGGTCTCTTCGGCAACCTGCTGCTGCTCGAGGTCCGCCGCGATGTTCGCCTCGATCTCGTCGAGTTCGGCCTGGCTCGTGGCTGTGAAGCTGTCGGCCGAAATAGTCACGGCGGCAGCGGCGGCGCCCACGGTGACGGCCTGGGTGTCCCCGGAGGCCTTGGCAGTGAGAGCGGTCGAGCCGCCCTGCGGGGTGAACGCGTAGGCGGGCAGCGCGGCAGTGAGGAAAATGGCCGGGATCGCCAGCAAGGTAACCATCTTCGCGAACTGCTTGCGGCGCTTGACGGGCCGCCGGGCGGGACCGGTGCGGGCGCCGGCGGGTGCCGTGGACGGTGCGGATGGCGTGGAGAACGGCCGGAACCGGGCCGGGCGGACCGCACGCGGCGGAACGGTGTCGTCCTGGGCTGACGACTCGTCGGCCCAGGTGCTCGCGCTGCCGACGATGACGGCGAGGTCCGGGGACACCGACCGGATCGAAACCGGCGGTACGGGAACCGCGGTGACGACCATCGCCTCGGCGGAAATGACAGCGGACTCGGCGGTGACGTCGACGGACTCAGCGGAGACTTCAACCGACTCGGCGGAAACGATGACGGCCTCGGCGGGCACGACAACGGCCTCGGAAGAAACGACGACGGCGGAAGTGCCGGATGCCTCAGCGGCTGCGCGCTGGGCCCGGGCCTCGCGGCGCGAAGGTAACGCGCCGACGCCCTCAGGCGAGCCGGCGGGGCCGGAATGAGTCACAGATAATCCTCTAAACAGCCACTACCGGAAGGGGGGACTTTTCAACTGTAGGCGATGCGTGGGCGGCTGTCACGTTGAGCGTTACGTTTTCGTGACAATGGCACTACAAAGGGGTGCACATCCACAAAGTCGAGCCGAGCGATGAGACTACGCGGCGGCCGGCGCGAGGAACTCGTCCCACTGCGGCAACGGTCGTTCCACGCCACTGACCACCCAGGTGGTGCCCTGCGGCATCCGGGGGTCGAAGCGCAGGTCCCAGCCCATTTCGGCGGGTGTGCGGTCGCTCTTGAGGTTGTTGCAGCGCAGGCAGCAGGCCACGAGGTTGTCCCAGGTGTCGCGGCCGCCGCGTGACCGCGGCTGCACGTGGTCGATGGTGCTGGCGTTCTTGCCGCAGTAGCCGCAGCGGTGGTCGTCGCGCCGCAGCACTCCGCGCCTGCTGACCGGCACGGCCCGCGACCGCGGCAGGCGCACGTAACGGGTGAGCAGGATGACGCTGGGCCGCTCCCACGACTCCGTCGCCGCCCAGACCGGGTGCCCCTGGTCCGCCTGAATGATTGTTGCCTTCTGGTTCATGACGAGCACGAGTGCCCGCTTGAACGACACGACCGCGAGAGGTTCATATCCCGCGTTAAGGACCAGTGTGCGCATGCGCTCCCTTTCGAAAAAGGCTGGACGGCTTCCAGCCATTCGAACTGCTGTCTGGCGTCGACGGGGAGGAGATGCGGGCAAACAAAAAGGGCGTCGTCATCATGACAACGCCCCATGGGCTTCGGTGTGCTCGGGGCACACGACACCCAGACAGATTTGACTGCTGTGCCGCAGCGCGAAGTGTCCGCGCACATCCATGGTGTGGATCGTGCGTAGCTTGCGCATTGGCTCTCCCAAAATCCCGCAGAACATCAGGGCATCAGGTTAACCCACAAATGGTGCGCTACGAAAACGTGTCGCACCATTTGTGCTATGCGTAACCCAGTGTTTACCCGGGCGGTCTCAGGAGCGGCCAGATCAAACGGCTCAGATGCCCAATCGCACGATGTAATAGTCAGCGGTCCAGATCGGCTGTACCCGCACCGCCGCCCCTTCGTACGGCGCGTGCAGGATGTTGCCGTTGCCGGCGTAGAACCCGTCGTGGCCGTCCATGATCACCAGGTCGCCCGGCTGGGCATCCGCCAGGTCGATCCGGGTGCCGGCCGCGCCCTGTCCGGTGGAAGAGTGAGGCAGGGAGATGCCGAACTGTGCATATACGTACATCACGAAGCCGGAGCAGTCGAACCCGGCCGGGGTGGCACCCCCGTACACGTAGGGAACGCCCTGATATTGCAACGCAACGCTGTAGACCGACGAGAGGCTGAAGCTCGGGTAGGCCGAGCTGGCCAGGTAGTCGGCCGCCGACGGGCCGGTGAACGACTCCGCATAGGTGGTCATTGAGGTCGCCGCGGCCGCTCGCGCGGCCTCGGCGGCTTCGGCGGCCTCGGCGGCCTCGGCGGCGTCGATCTCAGCCTGTGGCGTGGCCGCGAAGGCGTCCTGGGCGACCGAGACCGAAGCGGCACCGTCATCGACGGCCACCCCCTGGGCGCCCGCCTGGGTCAGCTCGGTGGCGTCCGTGGCCGCGAAGTTACCCGCGGGGTCCGCCGGGGCGAACGCGTAGGCCGGCAGCGCCATGGTGGCGACGAGACCGGTGGCCAGGGTCATCATCACGACCGGACCCACTGTGCTGCGGAGTCTGGATCGCCTGACGGGCTCCCCCGGCCTCATGACGATGCGCGGCCCCACCTCGGATTGTGTCGCGCGCATCGGATCGGCCGGAGCGGGGCGTATGGCCACAGCAGTGGCACGTCGACCGCGGCTGGACAGTCTTCTTCTTAACAGAGTCAATTCGGACCTCCGGCGCCTCGACAACACTAGGAAGTTGCCCCGTCCAGGTGCGAGTGAACGCGTGAATTTCCGCAGCAAGCGACGGGAAGGGTAGAGACGTCTTGCGCGGGCCCGACGATCGGTCTCTGATCTGTGGGCAGGTCGAGGCTACGTGACCGAATCCGGTTTGTCACCCAAAATGCACGATTTCTAACGAATTGGTAACAGGACGGTGAATTTCGCCGGAAATCCGGTCCGGCTAGGAGCCGGTGACGGGGGTGGTCACGAAGATGTGACCGGCGACCTCGTTGGGTAGTTCCAGGCCAGCGCCGAAGCCCTCCACCTGCACCAGAACGTAGGAGCCCACGGCGGAGAACACACCGGTGTTGCCCGGCAGAACACCGGACTGCTTGAGCTGAGCGAGGAGAACCGGGTCGAACTGCACGGGCTCCCCCAGCCGACGGATGACGGCAGTCACGGGGGCCTGCGACGCCGCGACGACGTCGAGCAGGTTGGTGACGCCCGCCATGAATGCCACGGCCGGGGAGTCGCCCAGTTCGTCGAGGCCGGGAATCGGGTTTCCGTACGGGGATTCGGTGGGGTGACCGAGAATTTCGAGGATCTTGCGCTCGACCTGTTCGCTCATCACGTGTTCCCAGCGGCAGGCTTCGTCGTGGACGAACTCCCACTCGAGACCGATGACGTCGCTGAGCAGGCGTTCCGCGAGGCGGTGCTTGCGCATCACATGCACGGCCTTGGTGCGGCCGGTGAGAGTGAGCTCGAGGTGCCGGTCGCCGGAGACGACGACGAGACCATCGCGCTCCATCCGGGCGACGGTCTGGGACACCGTCGGTCCGGAGTGACCCAACCGCTCGGAGATGCGGGCCCGGAGGGGAACGATGTTCTCCTCCTCGAGGTCGAGGATGGTGCGGAGATACATTTCGGTCGTGTCGATAAGGTCAGTCATCCGCAGCCTCCCGCTCGGCCATATGTGCAACGCCACAACACTACCCGTGCGAGGCGGGCAACTAGAATCCTGTTATGCCGGACCTACAGATCCCCACAGAATTACTGCCCGCCGATGGACGTTTTGGCTGCGGCCCGTCCAAGATCCGTCAGGAGCAGCTGGACTACCTGTCCGGCGCCGGCGCGAGCATCCTGGGCACCTCCCACCGCCAGGCACCGGTGAAGAACCTGGTCGGGCGCGTCCGCACCGGCCTCACCGACCTGTTCCGCGCCCCGGAGGGCTACGAGCTCGTCATGGGCAACGGCGGCTCGACCGCGTTCTGGGACGCTGCCGCGTTCTCGCTCATCGAGACCCGCGCCCAGAACCTCGTTTTCGGTGAGTTCGGTGGCAAGTTCGCCGCCGCCGCCGCCGCGCCGTTCCTCACGGCTCCCGATGTCATCAAGGCCGCCCCCGGCTCGCGCGCCACCGCCGTACCCACCGAGGGCATCGACGTGTACGCCTGGCCGCAGAACGAAACGTCTACCGGCGTGATGGCCCCGGTCACCCGGGTGCACGGAGACGCTGGCGCCCTGACCGTCATCGACGCCACCAGCGCCGCCGCCGGCATCGACTTCGAGGCCGACCAGGCCGATGTCTACTACTTCGCTCCGCAGAAGAACCTCGCCTCTGACGGCGGCATCTGGCTGGCTCTGTTTTCCCCCGCGGCCATTGAGCGCGTCGAACGCATCGCCGCCAGCGGGCGGTACATCCCCGAATTCCTCAGCCTCAAGAACGCCATCGACAACTCCCGTCTCAAGCAGACGCTCAACACGCCCGCCGTGTCGACCCTGCTGCTGATGGAGAACCAGCTCGACTGGATCAACGGCAACGGCGGCTTGGCCTGGGCGTCGGCGCGCACCGCGGAGTCCTCCTCGGTGCTCTACGACTGGGCCGCGACCGTGGACTACGCGACGCCGTTCGTGACCGACCCGAGCCACCGCTCACAGGTCGTCGCCACGATCGACTTCGACGACGCGATCGATGCCGCGGCCATTGCCAAAATCCTGCGTGCCAACGGCATCGTCGACACCGAGCCGTACCGCAAGCTCGGTCGCAACCAGTTGCGTGTCGCCACCTTCACGGCCATCGACCCGGCGGACGTGCGCAAGCTCGTCTCGTCGATCGAATACGTAGTGGCCAACCTGGGTTAGTCGCCCATGCGTTTCTGGCTCAGAGACAGCGAACGGCGGCCCGACCCGCTGCCCGCCCGCGCTAATGCGCGGAAAGCGGTGGCAGCGGGTTCGGTCGGCTGGCTAGTGCTGCTCGTGCTGGCCGTCGTCTTCCGAGCTGAACTGAACGACGCCGGCCTGGGCTGGTGGCTGTGGTGCGCCGTCATCGGTCTGGGCCTCGGCCTCTGCGGACTCGGCTTCGTGCTGTTCAGACGCCGCTAGCGCCTCGTCCACGTCGATCCCGTCGAGAACGTCGACGCCGTTGTCGACGGCGTCGTCGGACTCTGCGCTCTCGTCGTCGTCGTCACTGTCGTCGTCGTCGTCACTGTCGTCGTCGTCGTCACTGTCGTCGTCGTCATCATCATGATCGTCGTCGTCGCTGTCGTCATCGTCGTCGCTGTCGTCGCTGTCGTCGTCGTCGGACTCGGCGAACCCGGCGGCAGCCAGCTCCTCGGCGACCTTGGAGTCAGCGAGCCGGTCGCTCCACGGCACCCATTCCGGAGCGAGCAGGGCATCGTCGCCAGGCATGAGTTCGGTTTCCAGCACCTGCGGCTCGGAGTCGCCGTCGACGCGGGACAGGCTGACCGTCCAGCGCCAGCCCGGGTAACCGGTCATCAGGCAGTCGAAGAGCAGCGACAGCACGTGCTCACCCTCGACGATGTAACCGAGCGGTTCACCGATCGTGTCGGCCGGGGTGATCAGTTCGAGAGCGGACCTGGCCTGGTCGACGGCGGCCACGAGCACCTCATCGGCCTCGAAGACCTCGTCGTCGGCAACGTCGTCGGCGTCCTCGGCGTCCTCGGCGGGACCGTCCCCCGTCGCACCCGCCCGGCCGTCGTCGACGACAATGGTCTCGTCGGCCGTGGGTTCGTCGACGGGAGCCTCAGCCGCCGGGGTGTCGGTCGGAACGACCGGCGGGGCCTGGGGCGGGGTGGGGTCGAAAGGATTAAGCATCCAGTTCCTCGGCGACCTTGCGCAGCACGGCCGCGATCTTCTTGCTGTGCGCGGAGTCGGGGTACCGACCGCGGCGGAGGCTCGAGCCGATACCGTCGAGCAACTTCACCAGGTCCTCGACGATGATGGCCATGTCGTCAGCCGGCTTGCGGCTGAGCTTGGCCAGGCTCGGCGGAGCCTCGATCACGCGCACGGACAGCGCCTGAGCGCCGCGCTTGCCGTCGGCGATGCCGAACTCGAGCTTCATCCCGGCCTTCACCGTCACTCCGGCGGGCACTGCGGAAGCGTGCAGGAAGACCTCGTGGCCTTCATCGGACGTGATGAAGCCAAAGCCCTTCTCCTCGTCGTAGAACTTGACTTTGCCGGTGGGCATCTGAACCTCGCTGTGATTTTGAGGCGCGCAGAATACGCGCCGCTTCACTCAGCATATTCCGTTGTAGCTGACTATGCCCCGTATCCTTAGGTCTGTGACCACTCAAACTCCCCACGACCCCGGCCGGCTCGAGAAGATCCTGGCCTACATGGTTGCGGGTGTGGTCGGGCTGTCCATCCTGGCCTTCCTCGCCGTGATTCTCGGCACCGCGGCCGGGGCCGGCGACAACGACGGATTCAGCAAGGGCGTCTGGCCCGCCGTGCTCACTCTGCCCCTCTTCGGTCTTCCCCTCGGCTTCCTGTTGATCATCGCCCTGATGGTCGTCAGCGGAGTCCGCCGTGCTCGCGAGGCTCGACAGAAACTGGAGTAACCGACATGCTGACGCTCGCCTCACGCCTCCGCGCACTGAACGACGCAGCACTGCGCCGCACTATCGTGCTCCGATCGATTCCCCCGCACGGCATCCACGACTTCTTCGACCTCGCCGAAGCGCTCCTCGAGCCCGCAGCGATCCAGTCGACGCTCGCGCACCTGGACCGCAGCACCCTCGCCGTTCTGGCCGTGGCCGGCGAACTGGGCGCCGCCCCGATGGCCGAACTTGTCGAACGACTGGCCGACCTCGGGCACGACACCCTGAACGCCGACGACATCTCCGCTCGCGTCGACCGCCTCGACGAGCTGTTGCTCCTGGTGCGCACAGGCGACACCGTGCGGCCGTATGCAGCCGTCGCCGAACGCCTTCGGTCCTGGCCGGAGGAAGGTCTGCCCAGCGCCGCCGAGCTGGCCGGGGTGCCCGCCCCCACCCCACTGGCCCCGCTCTCGGCCACCGACAGCCGTTTCACTGAGCGACTGGCCGCCGAGCGTGCCTTCACCGCCGTCTCCTCGATCGCCGAACTCCTCACCGAACTCAGCCAGGAGCCGGCCCGCGAACTCAGTCGGGGCGGCCTCGGCCTGCCGGACACCAAACGTCTTTCCGTCGCCATGCGGGTCGACCTGGACGCCGTTGCCCCACTTGTGGGCATCGCCGCCCGCGCCGAACTGGTCACCCTGGGCTCCGGTTACTGGTCGGAGTCCGCCGAGGGAGTGGCCTGGCTGCTCGAGAACGCACCGGCCCGTTGGGGCGTGCTGGCCGCATCTTGGCTGGCTGCCCTGCCCGCCGACGTCCGCCAGATCGTCGCCGAGCGGCCCGGCGTGGCCTGGGGCGATGCCCTGCACCGTTTTGTGGACTGGCTGTACCCGGCCGGCGGCACCTGGATGGATGACCGCATCGCCGACTTCGCTCACGAGGGCGAGCTGATCGGCATCACCGCTCGCCAGTCCACCAGCCCGGCCGGCGCCTCAGTGCTTCGCGGCGACATCGACGCCGCCATCGCCGCCATCGCCGCGTCGCTGCCCGCCGAGGTGGGTACCGTCTACCTGCAGCACGATCTCTCGATCGTGGCCCCCGGCCCGTTGTCAGCCTCGATCGACGCCCGGTTGCGCACCTTCGCGGATGTCGAGAGCCGCGAGCTGGCGTCCAGCTACCGGTTGAGCGGTGCGTCGGTCAACCGCGCCCTCGCGACCGGCGACGACGCAGACTCCATCCTGCACTTCCTGGCCACGATCTCGCTCACCGGTGTCCCGCAGCCGGTGGACTACCTCATCCGTGACGCCGCCAGCCGGTATGGGACGGTGCGGGTGGGCCGCATCGACCCGGAGGACCCGGCCGGGCCCAGCTACATCGCGTCCGAGGACACCGCGGTGCTCGGCGCCATCGCCGTCGACCAGACGTTCACGGCGCTCGCGCTGACAACGGTCTCCCCCAGCCGCCTCACCAGCCCCCATCCCGCCGGCACTGTGTTCTGGGCGCTCACCGACGCCCGCTACCCCGTCGCCGCCGAGAACGCGGCAGGTGAGGTGGTGCATCCGCGCCGGCACCCCGTCCTCCGTTCGAGCCGGGTGGAGATACCGGACCCCACGGTCGCGCTCGTCGAGGAGTTGCGCGCCACCGACGGCGGCGAGGCGAAGGCCGCGCACGCCTGGCTGGCCCGGCAATTGGATTCCGCCATCAAGCACCGGCAGACGGTGCTGGTGAGCGTGCAGATGCCCGGCGGCGATGTGGTGGACTACCTCCTCGAACCGGCCAGCGTCGGCGGCGGCCGGTTCCGCGCCCGGGACCGTCGGGCCGATATCGAGCGCACACTGCCGCTCTCCAGCGTCGTCAGCATCGTCCCCGCTCCCTGACCCGGCGGCGGGGCCGGTCGGGCGCACCCCCGTACGCGGGTAGGTACGGTCACAGCCCACGGGCGTAGCATTGTTGCTTATGTCCGATGGCCCGCTGATCGTCCAAAGTGACCGCACGGTTCTGCTCGAAGTCGCGCACCCTCTGGCCGAGGATGCCCGGCACGACCTGGCCGTGTTCGCCGAACTGGAACGCGCGCCGGAACACATCCACACCTACCGCATCACCCGGCTCGGCCTCTGGAACGCCCGCGCCGCCGGGCATGACGCGGCCAACATGCTGGCCACGCTCGAGAAATACTCCAAGTTCGCGATTCCGCAGACCGTCACGGTCGACCTCGAAGAGACCGTGGGCCGCTACGGCCGCCTGGTCATCGACCGGGACCCCGAGGGCCAGCTGGTGCTGCGCAGTCTCGACGCGCCGGTGCTCACCGAGGTGGCCGGTGCGCGGCGCATCGCCCCGCTGCTGATCGGCCAGCCCACCCCGGACTCGTTCCTGGTGGCGCCGTGGGCGCGCGGGCAGCTCAAGCAGGAGCTGGTGAAGCTCGGCTGGCCCGCCGAGGACCTCGCCGGCTATACCCCGGGCACCCCGCACGACATCGCGCTGCTGGAAGACGGTTGGGCGCTGCGTGACTACCAGCACAAGGCCGTGGCGAACTTCTTCGAGGCCGGCTCCGGCGTCGTGGTGCTGCCCTGCGGCGCGGGCAAGACCCTCGTGGGCGCCGGCGCGATGGCCACCGCCAAGACCAACACCCTGATCCTGGTCACCAACACGGTCTCTGCCCGGCAGTGGCGCGACGAGTTGCAGAAGCGCACCACCCTCACGGCGGAGGAGATCGGCGAATACTCCGGCCAGGTCAAGGAGGTCAAGCCCGTCACCATCGCGACCTACCAAATCCTCACCGCCAAGCGGAAGGGCGAGTACGCGCACCTCGAGCTGCTCGACGCCATGGACTGGGGCCTGGTGATCTACGACGAGGTACATCTGCTGCCCGCCCCGGTGTTCAAGCTCACCGCCGAGTTGCAGGCCCGGCGCCGGCTCGGCCTGACCGCCACCCTGGTGCGCGAGGACGGCCGCGAGGGCGACGTCTTCAGCCTGATCGGGCCCAAGCGGTTCGACGCCCCGTGGAAGGAGATCGAGGCCCAGGGCTTCATCTCCCCCGCCGCCTGCTTCGAGGTACGCATCGACCTGCCCCACAGCGAGCGGCTCCGTTACGCCGCTGCGCCCGACGACGAGCGCTACCGGATGGCCGCCACCGCGCCGGCGAAGCTGGACATCGTCAAGGAGCTGGTGGCGATGCACCCCGGCGAACGCATCCTCGTGATCGGCCAGTACCTCGACCAGATCGACGAGCTCGCCGAGGCCCTGCAGGCGCCCAAGCTCACCGGGGCCACGCCGGTGGATGAACGCGAACGGCTGTACCAGGCGTTCAGGGTGGGAGAGGAGAACCTGCTCGTGGTGTCGAAGGTGGCTAACTTCTCGATCGACCTGCCCGAGGCCTCCGTCGCCATCCAGGTATCCGGATCCTACGGGTCCCGGCAGGAGGAGGCCCAACGCCTCGGCCGGCTGCTGCGCCCGAAGGAGTCCGGCCTCACCGCCAGCTTCTACACCCTCGTCGCCCGCGACACCGTCGATCAGGACTTCGCCCAGAACCGCCAACGTTTCCTGGCCGAGCAGGGCTACTCGTACACGATCCTCGACGCGCACTCCCTCGCCCGTCCCACCGTGGCCGCGAACTGAGAGAAAAGCCCCAGAATCGCCAAGTTTTAGGGGCTCAGCTCACAGTTCGCGGGCGCGAAGGTAGCGCAGCAGCAGGGTGTCGCCGGCCGGGAGGGCGTGGGCCAGGCGCATCCGGCGCGGCGATGCGTCCGGCGCGCCGGCGATGCGCGCTGCCCGGCCGGACTCCAGCAGCGGGGCCAGGGTGAGGCAGAGCTCGTCCACGGCATCCGCGGCCAGGAGTGAGCCGAACAGGCTCGGGCCGCCCTCGCAGAGCACCTGCGGGTAGCCCCGCGCGGTGAGCGCGCGCACCATCAACGCATGGTCGACGGATGCCTCCCCGCAGACCCACACGTCGGCCACCGCGGCGAGCGCCGCCCGGCGTTGGGCGGGGGCCTGGGCGTGGGTGATCACGATCGGCCGGGTGGCGGCGGCGGTGAACACCGGGTGCGCCGGGTCCAGGTCGAGACGGCCGGACACCAACGCCACCGGCGGGTGCTCCGGTAGCGCGTGGGCAACTCGCCAGGCCACCGCCTCGTCGGTGAACCGGATGCCCCCGTAGCCCTCGGCGCGCACGGTGCCCGCACCGACGAGGATCACGTCGGTGAGCATCCGCACGGTGTCGAAAACCAACTTGTCGGCGTCGTCGCCGAGCCCGCCGCTCAGGCCGTCGTGGGTGGCGGCGCCGTCCAGGCTGCTGATGAAGTTCACCCGCAGGTGCGGGGCGGACCTGTCGTGCACCGTGTAGCGGGCCAGCACGTCGCCGGGATCGATGGCGCTCATCAGGTGAGGTTGTGGCGCAGGTACGCCGGTTCGCGCCAGCCGAGAATAGCTTCGGTCATCCGCACGGCGTCCACCGCGGCCGCCACGTTGTGCACCCGCACGATGCGGGCGCCCTGCATGATGCAGTAGACGACGGCGGCGAGGGTGCCCTCCACTCGCTGGTCGCGGCCCCGGTCGAGGGTCTCTCCGATGAAGTCCTTGTTCGAGACCGCCACCAGCGTGGGCAGGCCGAGCGTGGTGATCTCCGCCAACCGGCGGGTCAGCTCGAGGGAGTGCCGGGTGTTCTTGTTCAGGTCGTGCCCGGGATCGATCACCAGCCGGTCGGCCGGCATCCCGTGGTCGAGGGCGCGCTGCACCCTGGCCTGCAGGAAGCCGGACACCTCGGCGGCGACGTCGGTGTACTGCGGCGCCGGGTACGGCGTGCGGGGCCGGGCCAGGCTGTGCGTGATCACCAGAGTGGCGTCGCTGTCCGCGACGACCTCGGCCATCCGCGGGTCGTGCACACCGGTGGTGTCGTTGATCACGTGCGCGCCGGCGTTGATGCTGGCCCTGGCCACGTCGGGGTCGAAGGTGTCGACGGAGATCACGACGCCGGTGCCCCGTAGGGCGGCGACGACGGGTACCACCCGGTCGATCTCCTCCGCGACCGGAACGGCCGGACCCGGGGCGAACTTGGCCCCGCCGATGTCGACCCAGTCGGCGCCGTCGTCGATGGCCCGATGTGCCGCCGCCACGGCCTGATCGAGCGCGAAAGTGGCGCCCTGATCATAGAAGGAGTCCGGCGTGCGGTTGATCACCGCCATTACCGCCACCTCACGCGCGAAGTCGAAGTCACGCCCGTTGATGCGGCGCCGGGGCACGTCCAGCCGGGGCCGGATGACCCCGGTCGGGTCGGTCGAGCTGACCATCTGACTCCTTGTGGTGTTGGGCCGCGGTGCGACGGCGACGGGTGTGCGTTCAGGCGGCGCCCGGTGACGGATCGAGCAGGTCTTCCCAGGCTATGCTCTCATCCGCCAGTCGGCGCTGGTCCACCCTGACGCGCCGCGGAAGACGACCTCGACCTGCCGAAAGCGCTGTCACCGGATCATCCGCACACATACCGCCCACTCACAGGAAAGCACCAGCTAACGCGCAGATACTAGGGGCATGACTGACGGCCCCCGCATCCTTATCGTTGACGACGAACCCAATATCCGGGATCTTCTCACCACCAGCCTCCGCTTCGCCGGGTTCGCCGTGCGCGCCGTGGGAAACGGTGCCCAGGCGATTTCCGCCGTGCTTGAGGAAGAGCCCGATCTGATCATCCTCGACGTGATGCTGCCCGACATGAACGGCTTCGGCGTCACCAAACGCCTCCGTTCGGCCGGTTACACCGCGCCGATCCTCTTCCTCACAGCCAAGGACGACACCGAAGACAAGATCACCGGCCTCACCGTCGGTGGCGACGACTACGTCACCAAGCCGTTCAGCCTCGACGAGATAGTGGCACGGATCAAGGCCATCCTGCGCCGCACCATGCACGCCGACGAAGACGCGGTCATCCGTGCCGGCGAGCTCACCATGGACCAGGACACCCACGAAGTCCTCGTCGGCGACCAGCCCATCGAGCTCAGCCCCACCGAGTTCAAGCTGCTGCGCTACCTGATGCTCAACCCGAACCGGGTACTCTCCAAGGCGCAGATTCTCGACCACGTCTGGGAGTACGACTTCAACGGCGATGCGGGCATCGTGGAGTCCTACATCTCCTACCTGCGCCGCAAGGTGGACATGCACTCCAGCGAGCCGCTGATCCAGACCAAGCGCGGCTTCGGCTACATGCTCAAGGCCGCCAAGGCATAGACCCAGTTTCCCCTCCTTAGACTGGAACCATGCATGTGGCCCTGATGGACCGTTGGAGCCGGATTTCGCTCCGCTCCAAGATCACCGGTGTGACCGTGCTGATGCTGACCCTCGGCCTGCTCGTCTCCGGGGTGGGCACCATGGTCATCCTGCGCAACTACGTCGTGCAGCAGGTGGATGCCAGCCTGCAGACCGAGGCGCAGACCACCCTGATGGACTATCGCAACTCGATGGCCAACGGCAGCGCCGCCGGGGTGGACTCCGACTACTTTGTCGCGATCTATGACCAGAACGGTGTTCTGAAGGACCGCACCTGGCGGGACCGCCCGCGCTCCAGCCTGCCCGCGGTGACCATGGCGTTGGACCTGCCCAGCGTGATCGCCATGAACGGCGCCGTGCAGAAGCTCTCTGACGCGGAAGGCTCCACCGAGTTCCACGCGGTGGCGGTGCCGTTCGTGATCAACTCCACCGGCACCTACGGCACCCTGCTGATGGCTGTGTCCCTGCAATCAGCGCAGAACACCGTCAACACGTACCTCAGCATCTTCCTCGGCTTCGGGGTGGGCGTGGTGCTGGTGGGCGCCATGCTCACCCGGCTGCTCGTCACCACGACCTTCGCGCCGCTGCGCGAGGCCGAGCGTACGGCGGCGGCCATCGCCGACGGCGACTTCAGCCAACGGCTGGGCGGGGCCACCCCCAATACCGAGGTCGGCCGGCTCAATCGGTCCCTCAACACCATGCTCAGCCGCATCGACCGGGCCTTCAAGGACCGGGCCCGCACGATCGACCAGATGCGCCGCTTCGTCGGTGACGCCAGCCACGAGCTGCGCACCCCACTGGTCTCGGTACGCGGCTACGCCGAGCTCTACCGGATGGGCGCACTGCAGACCCCCGAAGACGTGGCCCAGGCCATGGAGCGGATCGAGAAGGAGGCGATCCGCATGGGCGGTCTCGTCGAGGACCTGCTCGAGCTCGCCAGGCTGGATGAGACCAAACCCCTCGTCCTCACCCGAGTGGACCTGCTGCCCCTCGCCCACGACGCCGCGCTGGACGCGATGGCCTCCTCCCCCGGTCGTCAGGTCACGGTACTGACCAGCCATCCCACCGAGTTCGACGCGGAAGCCCCGGCGTCGTCCATCGATTTGGCGCACTCCACCGGCGAGGTCGCACCAGCCCCGCTGACGCCTTCGCCGACCCCTGCCGCCGAGGGGACACCGGCCAAGCCCGCGGCAGCCAAAGCCGCCGCGACCAAGGGTGCGGCCACGAAGGGCGAAACGTCCGGCACCGGCACCATCTCGTTCGCCGGCGCCACCCTCGCCCGCCTCCGCACGCGCAGGCCCAGGCGCACGGATGCGGCTACTCCCGCCGCCGAGACCCCCGAGGTTGTGGAGGCCCCACCTGAGCTGGACGCGGTGATCATGGCCGAAGAGAACAAGGTGCGCCAGGTCATCACCAATCTGATGGGCAACGCTCTCCGGTTCAGCCCGGCCGACAGCCCGGTGGAACTCGAGGTCTCCGTCGACCGCCGCAACCAGCGGGCCTCCATCTCGATCATCGACCACGGCGAGGGCATCCCGCCACAGATCCGCGACAAGATCTTCCAGCGCTTCTGGCGGGCCGACACCTCCCGCGCCAGGGAAACCGGCGGCAGCGGACTCGGCCTGGCGATCGTGGCGTCCATCGTGGCCAGCCACAACGGGTCGATCGAGGTCGTCGAGACCCCGGGCGGCGGAGCCACCTTCCGGGTCTGGTTCCCGCTGGCCGAGTCGCCCGCCGCCCCGCAGGCGCTCACGTCGCCGACCCTGGACTGACCGGCGCCGGCGGCGGGGCCCCGCTCCTCCCCAGCCCGGTGGGGCGGCCGGTTGTCCTCAGGGCCGCCTCGGGCACTTCGGCGGCTTCCCGCACGCCGTAGCGTCGCCCGCGGGCGTCACCCCGACGCCTACACGAGCGGACGGAGCCTCTTGATGACCCAGTTCCAGGTCGACAGCGATGCATTGATCACCACCACCGGCGCGGCACGCGCCACCATGGCCCGCATCCAGGCCGAGGTGGCGGCGCTACTCGGTCAACTCACCGGGCTGGAGGGTTCCTGGACAGGGCAGGCGTCGGCCCAGTTCCAGGGGGCCGTCGCGGCGTGGCGCACCACGCAGCTGCACGTCGAGCAGAGCGCGGATGCGCTCAATCAGGCGCTCGGGCAAGCCGGCCAGCAGTACGCCGAGGTGGAGCAGGCCAACGCCCGGCTGTTCGCCCGGTAGCCCGACACCGGATACAACAAAGGCTGGGCGCCTCCCGAAGGAGACGCCCAGCCTGAGGTGGTGCGTTAGTGCAGGGGCTGCGGGACTTAGAAGTCCATGCCACCAGAGGGGTCGCCGGCCGGAGCCGAGTTCTTCTCGGGCTTGTCGGCGACAACGGCCTCGGTGGTGAGGAAGAGTCCGGCGATCGACGATGCGTTCAGCAGCGCGGAGCGGGTGACCTTCACCGGGTCATTGATGCCGGCAGCGATCATGTCGACGTACTCACCGGTTGCGGCGTTGAGGCCGAATCCGACGGGCAGGTTGCGTACCTTGTCGGCGACAACGCCCGGCTCCATGCCGGCGTTGAGCGCGATCTGCTTGAGCGGAGCGTCGATGGCAACACGCACGATGTTCGCGCCGGTTGCCTCGTCGCCGACGAGGTCAAGAATTGCCTTGCCCTCGAATGCGGTCTTGCCGGCCTGGATCAGCGCAACGCCACCACCGGCGACGATGCCCTCTTCGACGGCTGCCTTCGCGTTACGAACGGCGTCCTCGATGCGGTGCTTGCGCTCCTTGAGCTCAACCTCCGTCGCGGCGCCGGCCTTGATGACGGCAACGCCACCGGCGAGCTTCGCCAGGCGCTCCTGCAGCTTCTCACGGTCGTAGTCCGAGTCGGTGTTCTCGATCTCGTTGCGGATCTGCTGAACACGACCGGCGATGGCCTCGGCGTCGCCGGCACCCTCGACGATGGTGGTCTCGTCCTTGGTGATGACGACCTTGCGGGCGTTACCGAGCAGGTCGAGGGTGACGTTCTCGAGCTTGAGGCCGACCTCCTCGGAGATGACCTGGCCACCGGTGAGGATGGCAATGTCCTGCAGCTGCGCCTTGCGGCGGTCGCCGAATCCGGGGGCCTTGACGGCAACCGACTTGAAGATGCCACGGATCTTGTTCACGACGAGCGTGGCCAGGGCCTCACCGTCGACGTCCTCGGCAATGATGAGCAGCTGCTTGCCGCTCTGGATGACCTTGTCGACGATCGGCAGCAGGTCCTTGATGTTGGAGACCTTGGAGTTGACGATCAGGATGTACGGGTCTTCGAAGACCGCTTCCTGACGGTCGGGGTCAGTGACGAAGTACGCCGACAGGAAGCCCTTGTCGAAGCGCATGCCCTCGGTGAGCTCCAGCTCGGTGCCGAAGGTGTTCGACTCCTCGACGGTGACAACACCTTCCTTGCCGACCTTGTCGATGGCCTCGGCAATGATCGCGCCGATTTCGGCGTCACCGGCAGAGATGGAGGCCGTGGCCGCGATCTCTTCCTTGGTCTCGATCTCCTTGGCGCTGGCGATGAGCTCGGCGATGACCGCAGCGGTCGCCTTCTCGATGCCACGCTTGAGGCTGATCGGGTCGGCGCCGGCTGCGACGTTGCGCAGGCCTTCGCGAACCAGGGCCTGAGCGAGGACGGTGGCGGTGGTCGTACCGTCGCCGGCGACGTCGTCAGTCTTCTTGGCGACCTCCTTGACGAGCTCCGCACCGATCTTCTCGTACGGGTCGTCGAGCTCGATCTCCTTGGCGATGGACACGCCGTCGTTGGTGATCGTGGGGGCGCCCCACTTCTTCTCCAGCACGACGTTGCGTCCGCGCGGGCCGAGGGTCACCTTGACCGTGTCAGCGAGGATGTTGAGGCCGCGCTCAAGGCCGCGACGGGCCTCTTCATTGAAAGCAATGATCTTTGCCATATGTGTTTCTCGTCCCTCCCGGACGTTACCAAAACGATGATGGGTTAGCACTCCGAACAGCAGAGTGCTAAACCGATTCTGGCACTCTGGGGTCGAGAGTGCAAGTGAACGGCGGGGGCCGGTGCCGGGTTCCGGTCGACCTACGGCACCAGTTCCACGCTGCCGTCGTCGGTGGGTACCAGTTCGATCCAGGTGTTGCCCGGTGCGAGCTCGATCGTGGCCCCGACAGCGTCGGCCAGCCGGATCGGCGCGGCCGCGGCATCCTTGAACCAGGTGGCGGGCATCGTCGAACCGCCGGTCGACACCCACGCCGTGCCCGACCCGGTCAAGATGGTGCGGGGCACGTCGCTGCCGCGATCGACCTCCACCCGCAGCACCACGACGTTGGTGGCGTTGAGCTGGGCACCGGTACTGTCCAGGTCGGCAGCGCCGTCCTGGCTGCGCAGGTACCCGGTGGCCGCCGGGTCCCAGGCCCAGGCCCTCCCGCCGGATTCGGAGAACCGGGTGACGATGGTGGTGGTCCGATCGCCGGCGAGGGACGCTGTGGCCTCCGCGGCGCTGTCGGCGTAGTCGAACTGGCCGGGCGGCGGCGCGAGGTCGGAGTGCAGGGTGACGGTCTCGTCCGCGGCGAGCACCACATCGTGCGGTGAATCCCGGTCGTCGGACCGGACGAACAGGCCTCCGGCGTCGTCGTCGAAGACCACGTTCAGCAGCGGAGAGGCCCTCATCGCGGCCACGAACTGCGGCTGGCCGCCGGAATACGCCACGATGCCGCCGAACGAGCTCAGGATCTCCGGGTCCATCGGACGGATGGAACGTACCGGGCCGACAGCATCCGGCACGTCGGAGTGCCAGAGGGCGACGTAGCGGGTGATGCCGCCCTCGACCAGCTCTTCAAAGACCAGGTCGGCGCGCTCGAGACCGAGCTGCGGCCTCGCGGCCGGGTGGTTGTCGATCTTCACGGCCAGGGACGGATGCTCGGCACGGGACGGGTCCACCGGTGTGCCGCGCAGCGGCATGATGCCCGGTTGCGGTGTCGGGTCCGCCGACGCCGTCGCTTCGGGCACCGGCGCAGAGCAGCCGACCAGCCCCAAGCTCAGTCCCAGGCCCAGCCCCAAGCACAGGCCCGCGCCGATCAGGGCCGCGCCGCCAGGCGTCCGCCGTCCGGATCGGATTCGACGGGGAGCAGCAGGGAACATCCGAAACGCAGTCACGCCACACACCCTAGCCCGCCCGGTATGTCTGCCCGGGGTCACGGTGGTGGCGTGACTGACACTCGGTGGTCGACCGATCATCCAATGATCAATGGTCGAGCACGTGCGTGGTGTTCTCAGCTGGTTGAGGCTGGCTGCGTTCGACGCCGGGCGGTTAGGCCGGGCGAACCGACTCGGCCTGCGGACCCTTGGCTCCGGTACCGAGTTCGAAGATGACGTGCTGGCCTTCCTCGAGAACCTTGTAGCCGTGCATGTCTATGGCGGAGTAGTGAACGAAGACGTCCTGCCCACCTCCATCGACGGTGATGAAGCCGAAACCCTTTTCAGCGTTGAACCATTTGACGGTTCCGTTCGCCATGTGAAACTCCCCTGTTGCAGTGTTGTGTTTCGGCACTCACCCGTTGGTGCTACCGGGCCTGGCGCAGAAGCTGCGTCCACCGTCTCGAAACGAGCACTCTCGGGTAGAGAGCGCTCAGCCGAGAAAATGAGCGACCACTGCAGACACTAGTGACGGGAGTGAAACTCAATAGGGGGTTGACTGGGAAGGGCAACCCCAGTATGACGGGGAGTCGTCGGGCCGGGTCAGCCGGCGGGCATCGCGTAGTCGCTGCCCACGACGACGGTGAGGGTGGCATCCGAGCCCGCGAAGTCATCCGCCAGCAGGACCTCGGAACCGGGCAGCAGAGCCGCCACACCGCGTGCAGCGCCCTCCAGGGCCGCGTCCGCGTAGTAGACGGTCGTCGTGACGACGTCCTCGGTGTCTGCGTCGCTGGTGCTGCCGACGGTCCAGCCGCCGGTCGTGAGCAGGTCGCCAACCGACCGGGCCACCCCGCTCGTCGGAGTCCCGTTGAGCACCGTGACACTCGCACTGGGGTCAGTGGTCGGCTCGGCGGTGGGCACCGGCTCCGGCGTGGGCTCCGCGGTCGTGGTCTCGGCCTCGATGCCGGGAATGGTGATATTCAGCCGGTTGTTCAGGACCGTCAGACCGATCGCGCCGACCCCGATGAGGAGGGCGGTCGCGGCGAGGGCCCACCAGACGGCTACCCAGCGACGCCCCTTCTTGGCTGGTGCGCGGTGCGCCCCCACGCGGTCGAGCTTGTGCGGGAGGTCATCGAAGCGGTCTTTCGGGTACGAAGTGGGCATCGTCTGTTTGGTTCGATCCTCGTTTGGCTGAACACACGGTAGGAGGTTCCCTACTCGATGGGGCGGATGGCTCGGGCCGACCGCGCCTGCGACCGTGCGTCACGCATCCGTTGCAGTCGGTTGACCAGCATGGGATCGTGGGCGAGGGCAAGCGGGGAGTCGAGCAGGGCACCCAACAATTGATAGTACCGGGCGGCCGACAGACCGAATTCGGAGCGAATGGCCTGTTCCTTGGCACCGGGGTGTGACCACAGTCGCCGCTCGAACGCGAGCAGGTTTTCGTCACGAGGGCTGAGCCCGACGGAGCCCTCGGCGCCCCGCGTGCTCTCGTCGTGCCCGCTGGTCGCCATACGCGTCATCTTATTTGGCACGGACTGGGTTTTCGCTGACCGGTCCCGCCTGTCGCGCAACACGGACCCGCTAGCGTCGAGGGTGGGAATCGGCTGAGGAATCACCGGGTGCGCCGCATGCGGGAATGCCGGGGACCCCGGCCGAGTTTACGCTGGAGGCAGTTCTCTGCCGAGACTGGATCGAAAGGACGCACCATGGACTACGAGGTCACCAAGTCTGACGCCGAATGGAAGGCGGAGCTCACCGCCGAGCAGTACGCCGTGTTGCGCGGGGCGGCCACCGAACGCGCCTGGACCGGTGAGCTCCTCGACGAGGGTCGTTCGGGCGTCTACACCTGCGGCGCCTGCAATGCCGAGCTGTTCAAGAGCGGCACGAAGTTCGACTCCGGCTGCGGCTGGCCGAGCTTCTACGAGTCCGTGCGGCCAGAGGCCGTGGAGCTCATCGAAGACCGGTCGCTCGGCGTGGTGCGCACCGAGGTGCGCTGCGCAGCGTGCGGTTCGCACCTGGGCCACGTGTTCGACGATGGTTTCGGCACCCCCACCGGAGACCGGTACTGCATGAACTCGATCTCGCTCAACTTCACCCCCGTCGACTAGTCCGGCGCCGGCCTCCGCGGCCGCGACTGTTACCCGTGCGGACAAGTGCACCCGGCATACCGGGTGCACTTGTCCGCAGCGGGACCAGTTGCGTGGTCACCGGGCACCTCAGCCTTCGCGCAGCGGACGCAGCCGCGCCAGCGCCTTCGGGCCCATCCCGTGCAGTCGGGCGAGGACGTCAAGGTCCGTCGCACGCAGGTCGTCAACGGTCAGGATGCCGGCGGCCACGAGCGCGCGCCGCGCTGGAGCAGGGATCCCCTGAGCCAGCCAGACCGCCTCATCCGCACCCGCACTGCCAGAACCGTCCTGAGCCATGTCTCCAACCTACGATTCGGGTTCCGGAGCCGCAACGGTTCCCCGTACGGTGCAGGGTTCAGGCGAAGGCATTCACTCCGGTGAGCTCGGCCGAGAACGCCCAGAGCCGGGCCGCCGCATCCGGATCGATAGCGTGGTACTCGACCCCGCTGATCCGGGCCGTGGAGCTGTCGGGCTCGGTGGGTTCGGCGATGTCACAGTCTTCGCAGTAAACGCCGCCCATCCCGTCGAGCATCGGCGACGTGGCCGCCCAGGTGGAGGTGGCGGCACCCTGCTCCGGTGATTTGAACAGCGGATTGACGGTGCCATTCTCGGTCATCCAACCCGCGGCGACCATCTCCTCCCGGGGCAGGTGACGCTGCAACTCGGTCATGATGCCGCCGGGGTGCACCGCGAAGGCGCGCACGCCACGGGTGGCGCCGAGAGCATCCAGGTGCACCGCGAAGAGGCTGTTGGCGGTCTTCGCCTGTCCGTACGCCTGCCACTTGTCGTAGCCGGCGCTGAAGTCGGGGTCGTCGAAGCGGATGCCGCTGAGCTTGTGGCCCGTCGAGGAGAGGGCAACGACCCGAGCGCCGCCCTCGGCCGTAAGCGCGGGCCAGAGCAGGTTGGTGAGCACGTAGTGGCCGAGGTGGTTGGTGGCGAACTGGGATTCCCAGCCGTCTCCGACCCTGGCCTCGGCGGACGCCATGATGGCGGCGTTGTTGATCAGGATGTCGAGGCTGCGTCCGGTGGCCACGAATCGTTCGGCGAAGGCGCGCACGCTGACCAGATCGGCCAGGTCGAGGGCCTCGACCTCCACGGCGTTCAGGCCGCGCGCAGCCAGGGCGGCCCGGGCCACCTCCGGACGCCGGGCCGGCACGATCACCTGGGCGCCGGCCGCGGCGAGAGCGGCGACGGTTTCGATGCCGAGGCCGGAGTAGCCGCCGGTGACGATCGCCGTCTTACCGCTCAGGTCGACACCCGCGAGTACCTCGGTCGCGGTGGACTGGGCGGTGAATCCGGTGGACAGGGCGTGCTGGGGCGTGAGGGTCATCGCTCCAGCGTACGCTCGCCCACTGCGGGATCCTGCGAGGTGAGCAGGCCGGGGCCGGCCGGCACGGATAGACTTCCCCCGACCGGCCGGGAAGTCCGGCATTGGGGGAACTGATGCTCAGCAATCTGACTGGTTGGCACGCGCTCATCATCCTGGGCGCGCTCAGCACGATGGTCCTGGTCGCCCTCGCGATCGTATTCTTGGCCATTCGCGTGGCGCGCCGTCGGCAGGTGGGCGATCACGCTGACCGGTTGGCGCAGCTGGAGCAGTTGCATGCCAGGGGACTGTTGTCCGACGCCGAATACGCAACCAAGCGCCAGGATATCCTCGGGCGGCTCTGACGCGACGGGTACTGCGGTCCCGCATACGCTCCCGGTCGGCGCCGTAAGTCAGGCCACACCCAGGCCGACCCGGTCGCCCGGCCCGATCTCGCGCACCACGCGGGCCGGGTTGCCGGCGGCGATGACCCCGGCCGGCACGTCCTTGGTGACGACGGAGCCGGCGCCGATGATGCTGCCCGCGCCGATGGTCACGCCTGGGCAGACCACGACGTTGCCGCCCAGCCAGACGTCGTCTTCGATGGTGATCGGCGAGACACGCTCGAAGCCGGCGCGGCGTTCCGCAACGTCCACGGCGTGAGTCGGGGTGTACAGGCGGGCGCTGGGTCCGACCAGCACGTTGGCGCCGATGGTGATCTCGCCACCGCCCAAAGCGAGGAAGTCCGCATTGATGAAGGTGTTGGCGCCCACGTGCAGCCGGGACCCGTAGTCCAGGTACAGCGGCGGCCGGAAGTCCGCGCCCGCTCCCACGCTGCCGAGCAGCTCAGTGAACAGCGCATGCGCCGCGGGCTGGTCGTCGTCGTAGAGCGCGGTGATCTGCCGGCAGGTGCGTTGAGTGCTCGTCGTCATCTCGGCGAGTTCGGGACCGGAGCGATACCGGTACCAGTCCCCCGCCACCATCTTGTCGAATTCGGAGCGAGCAGAATCCTGGGGTGTTTTGTTGTCTGTAACCACAAACCCAAGCGTAGCCCGTTGCCGGGTCGGCGTCAGACCGACGACTCACGCCCCTCCGCCAGCCGGCGTCGTTCGGCCAGCTCGGCCTCAAGACGACGGATGCGGGCCTGTTCGGCGTGGAAGTCGATCTCGCGGTCGAGAGCGGCCAGTTCCTCCTCGGTGCTCGACACCCGGCGTGCGGGCAGCACAGCGGATGCCCCGGCCGATGCGGGCCCGCTGCGCGGCGCGCTTCTGCTCGACCGCGCGGCCGGGGCGGGATACTCCCGGCCGATCGCGAACCAGAGCAGGCTGCCGATCACCGGGAGAAAGATCACCAACAGCACCCAGAGGACCTTGGGCAGGTGTTTCACCTGGCCGTCCTGCCGGGTGATGATGTCTGCGAGGGCGGCGACGATGAGAACCAGGAGCACAGCGGAGAACAGCGCATACATGCCGGTCAGCCTAGTGAACGGGGCGCTCGACCGACCAGCCCCCATTTGCGGCCGGATGCTGCGACCGGTCAAACCCGCCCCGGCCGGGTCCGTGGGGCCTTGCGTTGTCGATTCGTCCGGGCCAGCGTGGACTGGGACGCCGGCACGCCCGCACCCTATCGAGGAGGACCCCGACATGGACGCGCACCCCGACCCGTCGGCGCCGGCGAAACCATCGCCCGACCCACTGGCGGTGATCCGCTCCCGCGGCTACCTGCGCATCCTGTTGCTGGCCGGGCTCATCGGGGTGCCGGTGTCGATCGCCGCCTACGGCTTCCTCGCGCTGGTCGACTGGCTACAGGAGTACCTGTTCACCGAACTGCCCGGTGTCCTGGGCTTCGCCGACGTTCCGCTCTGGTGGCCGTTTCCACTGTTGGCCCTGTCAGGACTGTTGGTGGGTCTGTGCATCCAGCGACTGCCGGGCACCAGCGGGCATCCGCCGTCTGAAGGGTTCAAGGCCGGCGGCTTCCCGCAACCCCGGGAGCTGCCCGGAGTGGTGCTTGCTGCTCTGGCCACCCTGGCTCTCGGCGCCGTACTCGGTCCGGAGGCGCCGCTGATCGCGCTCGGTGGCGGTTTGGGCGCCCTGGCGATTCGGCTGATCAAGAAAGACTCACCGCCGTCGGCCGTGGCGGTGGTCGCCTCCGCGGGCAGTTTCGCGGCGGTGAGCACCCTCCTCGGCTCGCCGCTGCTCGGCGCCTTCCTCTTGATGGAGGCATCCGGGCTGGCCGGCGCGATGCTGGGGGTGGGCCTGCTGCCCGGTCTGCTCGCCTCCGGCATCGGCTCCCTGGTCTTCGTGGGCCTGGACTCCTGGACCGGCCTGGGCACGTTCTCCCTCGCACTCCCCGACCTGCCGTCGTTTTCCACCCCCACCGCGGCCATGTTCCTCTGGGCGCTGGGGATCGGGGTCGCCTGCCCGCTGTTGGCGTGGGGCATCCGGGCCCTGGCCCGCATCGTGCGCCCGTGCGTGCACGCCCATCGGCTCCTGGTGACCCCGGTGCTCGGCCTGGCGATCGCGGGCCTGGCCGTGCTGTTCGCGCAGGTGACCGGGGAGGACACCGGCGAAGTGCTCTTCTCCGGCCAGTCGACCTTGCCGTCGCTGATCAATGACGGGGCCTCCTGGCCGCTCGGCGCCGTCGGGCTGCTGATCCTGTGCAAAGCGCTCGCCTACGGCCTGTCGCTGAGCGCGTTCCGCGGCGGTCCGGTGTTCCCGGCCATGTTCGTCGGTGCCGCTTTGGGGATCGCGGCCTCGCACCTGCCCGGCATGGCGCTGGTGCCGGCGGTGGGGGTGGGCATCGGCGCCATGTGCGTGTCGATGCTGCGCCTGCCGCTGACCAGTGTGCTGCTGGCCACGGTGTTGCTCAGCAGCGACGCGTATGCCGTGATGCCGCTGGTGATCGTGGCGGTGGTCGTCGCGCACGTGATCACCGGCCGGTTACCCGAGCCGCCGGGCCGGCGGCTGAGCGGCGCGCTCCCCTCCGCCAGCCCGTCGACGGTCTGACCCGGCCTGCCCGCAATCAGGGTGCGGCGTCCCAGAATCCCGCGTGCACGGAGGCCGCTGCGTCGATCAGGGCGGGGCCGGCGACGATCACGGTGTTGCCGCCGCGGGCGAACACCTCCCGGCAGGGCAGGTCGAGCGTCGCTTCGCCGCCTTGTTCCGGCACCATCTCGCCGAGCATCTGCTCGGGCAGCGCGTAGGCGACCCGGCCGATTCCAGCCCAGTAGATGGCGCCGGAACACATCACGCACGGTTCGGTGCTCGTATAGAGCGTGCTCGCGTGCAGGTCGTCCCTGGAGAGCCGGGCACTGGCCAGGCGAACGAGGTTGGTCTCGGCATGGCCGGTCGGGTCGCCCGCGGTGACCACGCTGTTCTGGCCCTCGATGATCGTGCCGTCACGGGCCACCAGGATGGCGCCGAACGGGTGATTCCCGTTCGCGCGCGCCAGACGAGCCACGTCGATGGCCCGGGCGAGGTGCGTCTCGTCGGCTGCCGAGATCAGGGTCGGGTCGGCGACGGTCTCGCTGTCCGGACGGAATCCGGTCACAGGGCGACGTCCTCCACGGTCTCGGTGAGCAGGGCGCGCGGATTGCGCATCAGAGCAGCCCCCGGACCCTTCCAGAGTTCCTCGAGCGCGACCTTCATCTTCTCGGCATCGGTGCGGGAGCCGAAGTCAAGATCGATCCGGACCGCCGAACGGTCGTCGACCGGGCGCATGACCCGGAAGCTGCTGACGCCGGCCGTCTTGCGGCCGAGCGGATCAGAGTCGAACATCTGCTTCCACGCGTCGTAGTCCCCGACGGAGTGTTCGATGTGCAGGGTGAACATGGGAATCCTCGATTCCGCCGGCACTGAGGCTGGCCGGCACGCGGACATCGTAGCCCGGGCAGTGCCGTCGAGAAGTGCCGAAAAGATGGGGCCGGCCACGGGACTTGAACCCGTAACCCCCACTTTACAAGAGTGGTGCGCTACCAATTGCGCCAGGCCGGCATGAGGCGATCGAACTGCCTCGAGCATTCATCCTAAATCACCCGGCGACCGGATGCCGACGCAATCGTGCATCGGCGCGGCATCCGGCCCGGGAAACGACCGGTTACCCGGCCGGCGTCGGAGTGGGCGTCGGCGTCGCGGTGGAGTACGCCTCGCTGGCGGCCTGCAGCACGAAGGCCGCGAACTCCTTGGCATCGTCGAGGGCGCCGACGTACTGCTTGCCGTTCACCAGCACCGTCGGGGTTCCGGTGATCGCTTCGAGGGAGGACGAGTTCGGGATCGGTCCGCTCAGAGCCCGATCCGTGGAGGCGAGAACCCAGGACTTGAAGGTGGTCTCGTCGATGCACTCGTTGATTGCGGTGATGTTCTCCGACACACCCGAGCTCTTCACGATCGCCTTGATCTCGTCGTCACTGAGACCGGCGGTGCCTTCGACGGGCTGGGCCGCAAAGAGCGCCGAGTTGAACGCCAGGAAGTCGTCCGGCGCGGAATCCGCCACGCACGCGGCCGCGTTCGCGGCACGCAGTGAGTACTGGGTTCCGGCGGACTTGCTGGTCAGGATCGAGATCGGGTGGATCTCGACGGTGGCGGCGCCGGAGTCTACCCACTGAGAGATCTGCTCGGCGTTGGTGGTCTCGAAGGTGCCGCAGAACGGGCAGAGGTAGTCGACGTAGACGCGGATGTCGGCGATGGTCCCGGTGGCGTCCGGGGTGGACGGCACCGGCTCGGCATCCGGCTGCAGCGCGGGGGTGGTCACCGCGGTCAGGCCCTCGCCGACCAGGAGACCGTCACTGGCCATGTTGCGCGGGCCCGGTCCGGCGGGCTGAACGGAGTTGACGATGATCAGGACGATGGCCGTCACGACGGCGATGGCGGCCAGGGCGATACCGCCCTGCAGGAACACCCGGTTGCGGCGATCCCGCTTCTTCTGCTCGACTCGAATCTGTGCTGCCTTCGTGCGCGCTGCGTCGCGTCGCTGATTCTTCGAGGGACGGGGGTCGCCTGGGCCGCCAGTTGTCATGGATGATCGCTCCGAGTTGAGGGGGTGCGCTCGCGGTTGTGCGCGGTAGCACTCCAAATAGTAGGACCCCAGTCTGGGAAATAACCAACCGGCAGCTCACAGCGGGCTCACTGCGGGCTCACCGGGTACCTCCGGCGCGCGGTGAGCTGTCAATTCAGCGGTCACCCATCCCGGGCATGCCATACTAGAGAGGTCTTGCGCTGGCGCTACGTCGGCCGGACATAAATCCCATCACAACGGATCGTCCGGCACGTACCTGCCGGTGAAGGAGAATAACGAAATAATGGCTTCAGTAACCTTTGACAAGGCCACCCGTCTGTACCCGGGTTCCACCCGCCCCGCGGTCGATCACCTCGACCTGTCGGTCGCCGATGGTGAGTTCCTCGTCCTGGTCGGCCCGTCCGGCTGTGGAAAGTCCACCTCGCTGCGCATGCTCGCCGGCCTCGAAGAGGTCAACGACGGCGACATCTTCATCGGCGAGCGCAACGTCACCGACGTTCCCCCGAAGGACCGTGACATCGCCATGGTCTTCCAGAACTACGCCCTGTACCCGCACATGACCGTCGCAGAGAACATGGGCTTCGCGCTCAAGATCGCCGGCGTCAACAAGGACGAGCGCGCCACCCGCGTTCTCGAAGCCGCCAAGCTGCTCGACCTCGAGCCTTACCTCAGCCGCAAGCCGAAGGCCCTCTCCGGTGGCCAGCGTCAGCGTGTTGCCATGGGTCGCGCCATCGTGCGTCAGCCTCAGGTGTTCCTCATGGACGAGCCGCTGTCGAACCTCGACGCCAAGCTGCGCGTGCAGACCCGCACCCAGATCGCGTCGCTGCAGCGTCGCCTGGGCGTCACCACCGTCTACGTCACCCACGACCAGACCGAGGCGCTCACCATGGGTGACCGCATCGCTGTCCTCAAGGATGGCGTCCTGCAGCAGGTCGGCACCCCGCGCGACCTGTACGCCAAGCCGAACAACGTCTTCGTTGCCGGCTTCATCGGCAGCCCGGCCATGAACCTGTTCCTGGCCGACGCCGTCGACGGCGGCATCAAGTTCGGCACCGCGACGGTCCCCGTATCCCGCGAGACGCTGTCCGGAGCCAACGGCCCCAAGGTCACCATCGGAGTGCGCCCCGAGGACATCCAGCTGTCGACCACGATGGGCGAAGGCCTCGCCGTTGACGTCGACCTGGTCGAGGAGCTCGGCGCCGACGGTTACCTGTACGGCCACTCCACCGTCGAGGGCAAGCGCACCGACATCGTCGCCCGCGTCGATGGCCGTTCGCACCCGTCGGCCGGCGACACCGTCTACCTGACCACGACGCCGAACCACCTGCACGTGTTCAACGCAGAGTCCGGTCTCCGTCTCGGCGGCGCCGTCACCGACTAAGCACTGATCGACAAACTCGACCGCCGGCAGTTTCGGCGGTCGAGTTTGTCATATCGGCGCCCGGGTTCCCCGGCGCCTTTTCCTCGTCTTCGTGCCGATTCCGGCCGGGGCGGCTTGCGGCCCTGACGGGCCTTTTCGATAGTTAGGCTCCTCATGAGCGGTTCTCTCAACATCACCTCCGCCACGGCCGATCCGGCCCTGCTCGATCTCCCCTGGAACGTTCCGCTGGATGCCTGGCCGAACGAGAACATCGCCTCGCTGCCCAAGGGCCTCTCCCGGCACCTGGTGCGCTTCGCCCACCTCAGTGGCCGTGTCGTGGCCATCAAGGAGACCACCAGTGAGATGGCCAAGCGCGAGTACGAGATGCTCCGCACCCTGCAGAGCCTGGAAATTCCCTGCGTCGAACCGCTCGCGGTGATCACCAACCGCACCGACGAAGACGGTGACCCGCTCAACTCGGTGCTGGTGACCCGGCACCTCAAATTCTCGCTGCCCTACCGGGCGCTGTACTCCCAGGCCCTGCGCCCGGATACGGCCACCCGCCTCGTCGATGCCCTCGCCCTGCTGCTGGTGCGCGTGCACATGGTTGGCCTGTTCTGGGGTGACGTGTCGCTGTCCAACACCCTCTTCCGCCGGGACGCCGGGGCGTTCGCGGCCTACCTCGTCGACGCCGAGACCGGGCAGCTCTACCCCGGCGGCCTGTCGAACGGGCAGCGCGAGAACGACCTCGAAATCGCTCGGGTGAACATCGCCGGCGAACTGATGGACCTCGAGGCCGGCGGCCGCGTGGCCGACGAGCTCGACCCTGTGAACGTGAGCAACGGCATCGTCGCGGCCTACCGGCTGCTGTGGAAGGAACTCACCGGATCCGAGTCCTTCGCCAGCAGCGAGCGCTGGCGCATCACCGAGCGCGTGGAACGCCTCAACCACCTCGGTTTCGACATCGAGGAACTCGCGATCAAGACCGACGAGAACGGCACGACAGTGCGCATCCAGCCCAAGGTCGTCGACGCCGGCCACCACCAGCGCCGGCTGCTGCGCCTAACCGGCCTCGACGCCGAGGAGAACCAGGCCCGCCGCCTGCTCAACGACCTCGACTCCTACGGGGTCGCCTACGGCAACCCCGATGCCGACGAGGAGATGATGGCGCACGAGTGGCTGGTGCGGGTCTTCGAGCCCGTCGTGCGCGCCATCCCGCGTGAGCTCAAGGGCAAGCTCGAGCCCGCCGAGGTGTTCCACCAGCTGCTGGACCACCGCTGGTACATGGCGCAGAACGCGAACCGGGACATTCCGCTGGCCGAGGCCGTCACCTCGTACGTTCAGGATGTGCTGCGTCACCGCCGCGACGAAGCCACCGTCATCGACCCGCCCACCACGCCGATCGAGGTGCAGGAAGGCGACGACGACGACCTCGAGTCTGACGAGGTCGGCGCCGACGCCGACGATTGGCGCCTGAACGTCTAACACAGCCCCATGAGTTGCGCCAGAATGCCCCTTCGGCAGGTCCGAAGGGGCATTTTGCGCGTTCTGGCGACACTTGGCTGCGCCGACTTGCGCCCAAAGACCCCTTCGGATGCTCCCTAGGGACACTTTGCGGCAACTCACGCATCTGGGCCCACGAAGTGGCGCCCGCAGGGTCTCCGGGACGGGACGCGCGGCACCCACCGAAGCACCCGCATCCATAATCAGCACGCCCTGAACCGGGCCACAGCACCTCCACCACCAACAAGAAACGGCGCAGACCGACCCCGAAGGGACGATCCACGCCGTTCTCAGACGAACAACCTGGCGGGTTAGGCCTCCGCCGCCGCGGCAGCCTTGGCGACCTTGGCCGCGAGGGCCTCGGCGCGCAGCTTGGAGATCTCGTACAGGGTGACACCGGCGGCGATTCCGGCGTTCAGCGACTCGGTGTTCGCGTTGATCGGGATCGACACGATGGCGTCGCAGGTCTCGGTGACGAGGCGGGACAGGCCCTTGCCCTCGCTGCCGACGACCACGACGATGGGACGCTCGGCATAGCCGAGGCCCAGCTCGGGCAGCTCGGTGTCGCCGCCGCCGTCGAGGCCGATCACGAGCATGCCGCGCTCCTTGAGCGCCTTGAGCGTCTGGGTGAGGTTGGGAGCCATGGCCACGGGCAGACGGGCGGCCGCACCGGCCGAGGTCTTCCAGGCCGACGCGGTCACGCCGACGGAACGCCGCTGCGGCACGATGACGCCGTGGCCGCCGAACGCCGCGGTGGAGCGGATGATCGCACCCAGGTTGCGCGGGTCGGTGATGCCGTCCAGCGCCACGAACAGCGGCTTGTGGCCGCGGCTGATGGTGAGGTCGAGCAGCTCGATCGGGTGCGCGTACTCGTACGCGGGCACCTTGAGCGCGAGGCCTTGGTGCACGGCGTCCTTACCGGAGAGCCGGTCGATTTCGGGGCGCATGACCTCGAGCACCGGGATGTTGCGGGTCGTGGCGAGCTTGAGGACTTCCTTGACCCGGTCATCCATTTCGATGCGGGTGGCCACGTACAGCGCCGACGCGGGGATCTTGGCGCGCAGCGCCTCGAGCACCGAGTTGCGGCCGGTGACGACCTCGAACTCGGCATCCGACTTTGCCTTGCGGGTAGACGAACCGCCGCCGCCGGTGTTGCCGGTTCCGGTGTTGCGGCCGGTGCGCGGGGCACCGGAGCCGCCCGGGGCGCGGCTGCGGCCGCCGCCGGCCGCGGCGAAGCGGTCCTTGGCGGCCTTGGCCTTACCGGCGGGGTGGTACGGACGGTCTTCGGCCTTGGGGGTGGGCTTCTTGCCCTCGAGAGCCTGACGGCCCTGGCCGCCGGAACCGACCTGCGGTCCCCTGCTGCCCTTGCGCACCGCGCCGGTGCGCGACTTGCGATCTGTGTTCTTCATCAGTCAAAACTCCAATGTGCACCCGACGGGGTGTCTTCGATGGTAATGCCGGCGGCGACGAGCTCGTCCCGGATACGGTCTGCAGCCGCGTAATCGCGGCTCTGCCTGGCGGTCTCCCGGTCGTCGAGCAGGCGCTCGACGAGGGCGGTGAGGGCCACCATGGCGGGTTCATCTGTCGCGACGGCCCAGCCGGGCGACAGGGGGTTGATGCCGAGGACTTCGCTCATCGCGAGAACCTGACCGCGCGCGGCCGCGGCCGCGTGCAGGTCCTCGGCGTCGAGGGCCGCGTTGCCGGCGCGCACGGTGTCGTGCAGCACGCCGAGCGCCTGCGGAACTGCGAGGTCGTCGTCCATGGCCGTGGCGAAGTCATCCGGCACGATCTCGACGCCGGAGCCGGCGAAGCGGGTGTCGGCCAGGCGCCGGTCGGCGCGGTCGAGGAAGCTCTCAATGCGTTCGAGGGCGGCCTCGGCCTCGGCCAGCGACCCCTCGTGGAAGTCGAGGGTGGACCTATAGTGCGCGGCGCCGAGGTAGTAGCGCACCACGATGGCGCGGGCCTGGTCGAGCAGCTCGGCCGCGTAGACCGAGTTGCCCAGCGACTTGGACATCTTCTGGCCGTTGGTGTTGACCAGGCCGTTGTGCACCCAGAAGTTCGCGAAACCGTCACCGGCCGCATTGGACTGGGCCAGCTCGTTCTCGTGGTGCGGGAAGCGCAGGTCGAGGCCGCCACCGTGGATGTCGAACTGCGGGCCGAGGTAACGAGCGGCCATGGCGGAGCATTCGATGTGCCAGCCGGGCCGGCCGGTTCCCCACGGGGAGACCCAGCCCGCCGAGGCAGGTTCGTCGGCCTTGTGACCCTTCCAGAGGGCGAAGTCGCGCGCGTCGCGCTTGCCGCGCGGGTCGGCGTCGGTGGCCGCTTCCATGTTGTCGGGGTTCTGCCGGGTCAGCTCGCCGTACGCGGGCCAGCTGCGGGTGTCGAAGTACACGTCGCCGGAGTCGTCGGCGGCCGGGTAGGCGTGCCCGTTGTCGATGAGGCGGCCGATGATGTCCTGCATCTCCTGCACACTCGCGGTGGCGCGGGGTTCGTAGGTGGGCGCCAGGATGCCCAGCTTCTGGTAACCGGCGGTGAACTCGAGCTCGAAGCGGTAGGCGAGCGCCCACCACTGCTCGGTGGTGCCCGCAGCGTTCAGGAGGATCTTGTCGTCGATGTCGGTGACGTTGCGGATGAAGGTGACATCGTTGCCGCGGTAGCTGAGCCAGCGGCGCAGCTGGTCATAGACCAGGGCGCTGCGCAGGTGACCGATGTGCGGCGACGACTGCACGGTGGGTCCGCAGACGTAGATTCCCACCTTGCCCGGAACGATCGGCAGGAAATCGCGAAGGGTCTGGGCCTTCGAGTCGTATAGTCGCATGCTCACTGGTTCAGTTTAGGCGAGGGTCGGTCGGATGCTCGGGTGGGGCTGATCGGGTGAAGCAGTGCGGTGGCCAGGGCGGCGATGCCCTCGCCGCGTCCGGTGAAGCCCAGAGCGTCGGTGGTGGTCGCCGATACCGACACCGGGGCGTGCAGGATGCCGGTGAGCAGTTCCTGGGCTTCGATCCGGCGAGGGGCGAGCTTGGGGCGGTTGCCGATGATCTGCACCGTCACGTTGCCGACCCTGTAGCCGGCCTCGGTGACCAGGCGCAGGGTCTCGGTGAGGAACACCTCGCCGTGTGCGTCGGTGAGGCGGGGGTCTGCGGTGCCGAAGACCTGGCCGATGTCGCCCAGCCCCGCGGCGGCGAGCATGGCGTCGCAGATGGCGTGCACGGCGGCGTCACCGTCGCTGTGCCCGGACAGGCCCCGCTCCCCCGGCCAGTGCAGGCCGGCCAGCCACAGGTCGCTGGTGTCATCGAAGGCGTGCACGTCCAGCCCCGTACCCACCCGCGGGTCGGTGGATGCCGGTGCGCCGACGTCGTCGCGGAGCAGGAGTTCGGCGCGGCGCAGGTCCCAGGCGGTCGTGACCTTGAATGCCAACGGGTCACCGGGGATGACGCTGACGGTGTTGCCGGATGCGGCGACCAGCGCCGCGTCGTCGGTGAGATCCTGCGCATCCGCTGACGGCAGGGTCGCGGCCCAGGCGAAGGCGGCGTCGAGCATGGCGCGGGGAAAGCCCTGCGGGGTCTGCACGGCGGAGAGCTGTGACCTGTCGACGGTGCCCAGGATGGTGGCAGCCGCGTCGACGCTCTTGATGGTGTCCACCACGGGAAGACCGGGCACAATTCCGTGGCCGGTGCTGCGGACGGCGGCCACCACGGCGTCGATCAGGGCTGCGGGGGTCAGCGCTCTGGCGGCGTCGTGCACGAGCACCACGGTGGCACCGGACCGCACCACGGCGAGCCCGCGGGCCACGGATGCCTGCCGGGTGTCGCCGCCGGCGACGACGTCGAGGTACCAGGCGGCGGGGCCGGCGACGCGGCCGGCGATGGTCCTGGTCTCGGCCAGGTGCGTCTCGGGCGCCACCACGATGACCTGGGCCGGTTCGTTCAGGCCGAACACGCCGGCGAGGGCGTGCTCGAGGATGCTGCGGTCCCCCAGCGGCACGAACGCCTTGGGCTGGTCTCTGCCGAGCCGGCTGCCGCTGCCGGCGGCGACGACGATGACCGCGACGGCGGATACCGGGAATTCAGTCATGTCTGGAGGCTATCTGGTGGGGCGCGGTGACGCAGGGTGGAAAGGGCTGGGTGAGGCTGGGGCTGAACGTGCGAAAGGCGGCACCGCGGGGTGCCGCCTGTCGTTGGAACAGGATCTTCTACGAGGCGAGCACCTCATCGAGCACGGTTGATGCCTGGTCCTCGTCGGTCTTCTCGGCCAGGGCCAGTTCGGAGATGAGGATCTGCCGCGCCTTCGCGAGCATCCGCTTCTCCCCGGCTGACAGGCCGCGGTCCTGATCCCGGCGCCACAGGTCGCGCACGACCTCGGACACCTTGATGACGTCGCCGCTGGCAAGTTTCTCCAGGTTGGCCTTGTACCGGCGTGACCAGTTGGTGGGTTCTTCGGTGAACGGAGCGCGCAGGACCTCGAAGACCCGGTCGAGGCCGTCCTGACCGATCACGTCGCGCACACCGACAAGATCGACGTTCTCGGCGGGCACCTCGATGGTGAGGTCCCCCTGGGTGACGTTGAGTTTCAAATACAGTTTTTCTTCACCCTTGATGATGCGAGTTTTCACCTCGGTGATCGTCGCAGCGCCGTGGTGGGGATAAACGACTGTTTCGCCGACTTCAAATAACATGTATTGATATCCCTTCAGCAACGTCTATGATACCACCCCTCCCCGGCACCCTTTTGAGGGGATATTCGCGGCTCATCAGGGTCCGCCCTGCCCGGCACGATTCCGTAAGGTAAACTCGAGCCAAATCTGCAGCGTTCACGCCACTTGGGCTGAACGCTGAACTCTTGTGGAGGTCTTGTGAGAGCGCGAACCATGGCAACCGTCGTAGTGGCGGCCGGCATCCTGTTGGGCACCAGCGGATGCAATCTGTTCGCCCCCCAGGCGACGACCATCCAGTACGACGCCAGCGACGGCGTCAGCGGGGACCTGGGCGACTTGGCCATCCGCAACGCGATGCTGATCACCGAGGACGGTGAGAACGCCAACCTCGTCGTGCACGTGGTGAACAGCGCCGACGAAGACATCGAGCTGCTCGTGCAGTACGAGGGTGTCGACGAAAAGGTCGACACGACCCTGACGATCGACGCCAACGCGACCACCGAGATCGGGATCCCCGGTGGCGAGAGTGTCGCCGTCCAGAACCTCAACGCAACAGCGGGTTCGCTGTTCCCGGTGTACTTCCAGTACGGCGACCTGACCGGCCTCGAGCTTCTCGTGCCGGTGCTCGACGGCACCCTGGCGGAGTACTCCACCCTGGTGCCCACCGAACCTCCGGTTCCCACGGTGACACCGACGGAGCCCGCCGCCGAGGTCCCGGCGCCCGCGGCGACCCCGGAAGCCACCACGGCCCCGTAACTTCCGCGAACCGCATCACAATGCCCCGTGACCTTGGGTCACGGGGCATTCTGATGTTTCAGGGGCGGATGGCCGCCCGGCGGGTCAGGCCTCGAAGCGGTAGCCGAGCCCGCGCACGGTGACGAGCATCGTGGGCTCCGACGGCGTCGCCTCGATGCGCGAGCGGATGCGCTTGATGTGCACGTCGAGGGTCTTGGTGTCACCGAAGTAGTCGGTGCCCCAGACGCGGTCGATCAGCTGCCCGCGGGTAAGCACCCGGCCGGCGTTGCGCAGCAGGAACTCGAGCAGCTCGAATTCCTTCAGCGGCATGTTCACCACGGCGCCGGACACCGACACCGTGTGCCGTTCGATGTCCATCCGCACGGTGCCGGCGGCGAGGACGCCGTCATCCTCTTCGGCCGGATCGGTGTGCCGGCGCGACACAGCCCGGATGCGCGCGAGCAGCTCCCGGGTCGAGTACGGCTTGGTGACGTAGTCGTCGGCGCCCAGCTCGAGCCCCACCACGATGTCCACCTCGGAGTCCTTGGCGGTCAGCATGATGATCGGCACCGCGGAGCGGGTGCGGATCTCCCGGCACACCTCGGTGCCGGGGAGGCCGGGGAGCATGAGGTCCAGCAGCACCAGATCGGCACCGGCCTTGTCGAATTCGGCGAGGGCGCTCGGGCCGTCCTCGGCCACCGTCACCTCGTAGCCCTCCCGTTCCAGCAGGAAGCTCAGCGGCTCGCTCAGCGCCTGCTCGTCTTCAACAAGAAGGATTCGGGTCATGGGGTGTCTCCTGTCGCCGCTGGTGCGGGGTGGGTCGCCTCTGGCAGGCGAATGGTGAAGGTCGAACCATGGCCGGGCTGTGACCAGACCCGGATGTCGCCGCCATGGATCTGCACGACGTGCTTGACGATGGCCAGGCCGAGGCCGGTGCCGCCGGTGTTGCGGGACCGGGCCTGGTCGACGCGGAAGAACCTCTCGAAGATCCGGTCCAGGTCGCTCTCCGGGATGCCGACGCCCTGGTCGGTGACGGTGACCTGGATCACCCCTTCCGACACTCGTGCCCCCACGCCGACCCTGGAGCCCGGCGCCGAGTAGTGCACGGCATTGGCGACCAGGTTGTGCACGGCCATCACGAGCAGTCTCTCGTCGCCGTAGACCTTGGCGCGGGACTTCTTGCCCAACGCGATGGTGATGCGGTCGGCATCCGCCACGACCCGGTTCTGGTCGATGCCGGCGGCCACGATGTCGTCGATGTCGAGCAGTTCAGGTTCCCGGAGGGCGTCTTGGGCCTGCAGCCTGGAGAGTTCGATGATCTCCTGGGTGAGCCGGGCCAGCCGGCCGGCCTCGGTGGTGAGGCGGTCGGCGAAACGCCGCACCTGCACGGGCTCGTCGGCGGCGTGGCCGAGGGCCTCGGCGAGCAGCCCGACGGCGGCGATCGGGGTCTTCAGTTCGTGGCTGATGTTGGCGACGAAGTCCCGGCGCACCTCGTCGAGCCTGAACGCCTCGGTGCGGTCCTCCGCGAGCAGCAGCACGTAGCGGGAGCCCAGCCGGGCCAACCGCACCCGCAGGTGCATGCTCGCGTCGCCGAACGGGCCCCTGGAGAGCACCAGCTCCTCCGACACGGCCTCTCCGGTGCGGCGCACGCCGCGGGCCAGGTCCAGCAGCTCCGGATGGGCCAGCTGCTGGTTCACCACCAGCCCCATGTTCAACGCCCCCGGCGAGGACTTGATCACGTTGTTCGACGGGTCCAGCACCAGCCCGGCGCTCTCCAACGCGTCGAGAACCTGGTCTATGCCGTCCGGAACCGCCGGGTTGACCACCTCGGCGGCCCGCTTGCCGTGCCGTTCCGCGACATACAACAAGGTCACGAACCCGGCACCGACGGTGAGGCCCAGTGCCAGAGACAGCAACACAAGCCAGGTCGATTCCATTTCACCAGATTAGTGACTCTGGCACGAGTCGATCGCGACGGCAAGGGTGGGCACACGCTACTTTGGTAATTGTTCAGTCGCACGGCACCTGCCGTTAACCCTCGTTCGCCAATATTGTTCGGGGGCCAGGCGGGTCTCATGCGTTCGCGCGCTTTGGCGCGACCAGGAAGGACCACAGACACAATGCGAGAAGTATTTCAGCAAGAGCTCGCCGAGGTGCAGGACCGCCTCGCCGAGATCGCACGCCTCGTGGCCATCTCCATCGAGAAGGCCACCCAGGCTTTCAACAAGTCCGATGTGGCGCTGGCCGAAGAGGTCATCGCCGACGACGACAAGATCGACGCCCTCACCGTTGAGCTCGATGAGCTGGCCATCACCATCCTGGCCCGGCAGCAGCCGGTGGCCCGGGACCTGCGGATCGTCGTGAGCGCACTGCGCATCAGTGCATCGCTCGAGCGGATGGGCGACATGTCAACGCACATCTCGCAGCTGGCCAGGTACCGGTTCCCCGACAAGGTGATCCCCAAGAGCCTGCGCCCGACGTTCGCCGAGATGGGCGCTCTCGACGTGAAGATCGCGAAGATGCTCGCCGAGCTGCTCACCACCGAGGACATGCAGCTGGCCGAGGACATCCGCAACGAGGACGACAAGGTGGACGCGTTGCACCTGAGCGTGTTCGACGCCGTGCTCGGCGAGACATGGAAGGGCCAGGCCGCCGACACCGTCGACGCCACCCTCGCCAGCCGTTACCACGAGCGGTTCGCCGACCACGCGGTGTCGATCGCCAAGAAGGTGCAGTACCTGGGCACCGGCGACTGGCACCAGCCGACGCCGACCGAATAGGTCGCATCCGCACACGAAAAAGCCCCCGTCAGTGACGGGGGCTTTTTGTTGGGCTGTGGGTTACTTCTTACCCTGGGCCGCGACGGCGGCGGCGCCGGCTGCGGCAGCGGCGGGGTCGAGGTACTCGCCGGCGCCGATCGGCTTGAGGTCTTCGTCGAGGCGGTAGACGAGCGGGATGCCGGTGGGGATGTTCAGCTCGGCGATGTCGGCGTCGGAGACACCGTCGAGGTGCTTCACCAGGGCGCGCAGCGAGTTGCCGTGCGCGGTGACGAGCACGGTCTTGCCGGTGCGGAGGTCCGCGGCGATGTCGGACTCCCAGTACGGCAGCATCCGGGCGATGACGTCCTTGAGGCTTTCGGTGCGGGGCAGGTCGTCACCGAGGTCCGCGTAACGGGCGTCGTTGGCCTGGGACCACTCGGAGGAGTCGTCAAGCACGGGCGGCGGCACGTCGAACGAACGACGCCAGGTCTGGAACTGCTCCGGACCGTAGGTGGCGAGGGTCTCGGCCTTGTCCAGGCCCTGCAGAGCGCCGTAGTGGCGCTCGTTGAGACGCCAGGAGCGCTTGACGTCGATCCAGAGGCGGTCGGCCTCTTCGAGGGCGATGTTCGCGGTCTGGATCGCGCGGGTGAGCACGGAGGTGTGCAGGATGTCCGGCAGCAGACCGGACTCGGCCAGCAGCTCGCCGGCGCGCAGAGCCTCGGCCCGGCCCTGGTCGCTCAGACGCACATCCACCCAACCGGTGAAGAGGTTTTGCTGATTCCAGGTGCTGTTGCCGTGGCGGAGGAGGATGAGGGTATAGGGAGCAGACATGCTCCAACTCTAGCGAGGCGCACGCGGACACACCGTACCCGTCTGCGTGACGAAAGTCCCGCCGGATACCCCGCATTCAGCCGCGGGGAACCCGCACGCCCAACCGCGGCAACCGCGGGATCTCCGCCACGGACCCGGCCGACTCCGGCACGATGACCTCCTGGCTGGCGGTGATCGAGAGGCCCTGGGAGAGCACGTGCAGGGTCACCGTTCCCGGCACCGTGCGCTTGATGACGGCGAGGGCGATCGGTCCGAGCTCGTAGTGGATGGCGCTGGAGGTGATGGCGCCCACGGTGCGGCGCTCGGGTGCGGCGTTGGCGACGAACCTGTCGCCCTGCACCTCGTCGCCGTGCGCGGGCAACACCGAATCGGAACCGTCCAGGTGCAGCAGCACCAGCCGGCGCGGCGGGTGGCCGAGGTTGTGCACCTTCGCGACGGTCTCCTGACCGCGGTAGCAGCCCTTGTTCAGGTGCACGGCGCTGCGCAGCCAGTCCAGTTCGTGCGGGATCGTGCGCTCGTCGGCGTCCAGGGCGCCGCGGGGGCGCCAGGCAGCAATGCGCAGCGCCTCCAGGGCCAGGAGCCCCGCGGCCTGCACGGTGCCGGCGGCGATGGCGTCACGCAGGGCCGGCAACGCCGACCGCGGGATCAGGACCTCAGTCCAGTGCCAGGCGGCGCCGGGGTGGTCGGTGTCGGCGGCGTACTGCCAGCCGCCCGGAGCGACCTCTGACCACGGGTCGCGCCAGACCAAGGGCACCCCGTTCGGGCTCGCCGGGCCGAGCGGGAGCGCCGCGGGGTCTGCGGCCATGGTGCCGATGGTGGCGTAGGCGAGGGTGTGGTCCACCACCTGCACACGCAGGGTGAACCGCATCCGGTCGAGCCAGGCCTGCAGGCCGGGCAGCTCGGCGGCCTCGACGAGCAGCCAGCTCTCCACTCCGTCGTCGATCAGGGCGATGGCGTATTCGAGGTGGCCGGCGGGGTCGAGCAGCAGGGTCTCGGTGGACTGGCCGGGGGTGAGGCCGCGCAGCTCCTGGCTGGACATCGAGTTGAGCCAGGTGAGCCGGTCGGGGCCGGCGATGGAGAGCACCCCGCGGTGGGACAGGTCCACGATGGCCGTCCCGGCCAGCAGCTTGCGTTGTTCGGTGTTCGGGCTCCCGTAGTGCGCGGCGACGCCGACGTCGATGCCGTCGGCTTGCACGGCGCCGTCGAGTTCGAGAAGCGGCGACCCTGCGGCGGCTGCGAGCGGTTCGGCGGTGGTGGTCATCGAGCTCTCCTTCGGTGAATGCTCCGGGCGCCCTGCCGACGAGACCGCCTGAGCGCTGTCGACAGGGGGGAACTCCGGCCCATATGCTAGCCCAACGGTCTGAGCGGTCCCCCGTATTCCCCTCACGTCCCGGCCGTCACCCGGCAAGGAGCTATAAATGCGTCTTCCCGCCCGTTCGATCGCCGCACTCCGCCTCAGTGCGGCGGCACTGACCCTGATCGCCGTCGGCGCCACGTTCTTCTCCACGGCGTCGCGGGCCACCATCAACCCGTTCAACTTCTTCGGGTTCTTCACCATCCAGTCCAACCTCCTGGCGGCCGCCGCGCTGAGCGCCACCGCGGTGTTGGTGCTGCTCGGCCGGACGGCGCCGGCCTGGCTGGTCCTGGCCAGGGCGGCGACCACGGCATACATGATCGTCGTCGGCCTGGTCTACAACACCCTGCTTGTCGGCCTGCCCGGCGGCGTGGAGCTGCCCTGGGCGAATACCGTGCTGCACGTTGTCTTCCCGGTGTATTGCCTGCTCGATTGGGCGCTCGTGGCTGACCGGGGGCCGCTGCCGTGGCGCCGCCTGTGGGTGGTGCTGGTCTATCCGGTGCTCTGGTGCGCGGTTGTCCTGGTGCGCGGCGCGACGGACGGCTGGGTGCCGTACCCGTTCCTGAACCCGGTGACAGGGTACGGCTCGGTGCTGCTCTACGTGCTGCTGATCGCCGTGGCCGTCATCACGGCCGGCGCGGCGGTGTTCGGGCTCAGCCGGTTGCGCCCGGTCACGGTGCGCAGCGAGCCGGTCAGGACGCGCGGCTGAGCCGTCCGGACGCGTGCGATTGCAGGTCCTGGCCGAGCGCGGCGATGTCCCATGCCCAGAGCAGATGGCTGTCGACGAGGCCGTAGAGCCGGGTGGCGGCCGCGTACGGCTTGGCACCGCTGGTCTGCACGATGGCATCGGTGGCGAGATCGATGCGCGGACCCTTCACCTGGCCGAGGTAGAGCTCGATGATGCCGCCAGGATGCACCAGGCTCACCTCGATGTCGAAACCCCCGTCGGTGTTCCGCAGCGTCTCCACGGCTTCCGCGGTCTGGAACGGCGCCGGCCCGACACCGGGCAACAGGCCGGGGCCGGGGTCGCCGGCCTCCTGGGGGCGGCTGAGCCGCCAATAGCCGGTTTCGGTCATCAGCGGGACCGGTGCACCGGTCGGGGCGACGGTGCCGTCGGCATCCGGGTCGGCCGGTTCGGGCTCGAGCCAGGTATACGAGCTGTAGTTCAGGTGCGGCAGACCGTCGTGGCTGAAACTGATCCGGTGCCCGAACTCACGGGTGACCTTCTTGCCGTCAACTGTGTAGTCGAGGATCCCCGACCCCTCCCAGACGCCGATCAGCCACGACAGCGGAACGAGTTCGGACGGGAGGCCGACCGGAAGTTCGTACACGCTGGGTTACCGCTGGCCCCGGAACAGCTTGAACAGCACGATGCCGGATACCCAGGCGATCGACAGGCTGGCCAGCGCGAGGAGGCCCAGGAACAGGATTTCGAGTGCGAGCGTTGACATGCCCCAACTCTAGCCGTTGGCCGGCCGGAAGCCGCCAGGTGAGGCGAAGTGTTATACGAGGCCGATCAGGGCGAACAACCCCGTCGCGGCACCGAGAACGAGCACGGCACCCACCAGGCTGAGCGTGACTCTGTGCACGTAGCCTTCCTTCTGCCCCGTGGACAGTTGGGCGGCGAGGGTGAGGATCGTACAACCGGCCAGGGACAGGCTGACCCACACCAGCCGGTCCGCGGGGGCGACAAGGACGCCGGTCAGCACCGCACAGACGACGGCGACCAACCAAATCATCACTACACTCAAACGCTTCCAGCTCACTGTCCCATTCTGCACGCCCGAGTCGCATTCCGTGGCACGCTAGTATGGGCCGCACGATACTTGGAGGACCTGCGTGGCGCAGCTGTTGATCCTGACCTCGGCCCTGAATAATGACGTTCTACCGGCCCTGGCGTTGCTGTCCCACAGCACACGACTCATTCCGGCCCAGGCCGATCAGCTCGTCACAGCGCCCGATTCCGACCTGATTCTGGTCGACGCCCGGTCCAATCTGATGGCCGCCAAGTCGCTCTGCCAGATTCTGCGCACCACGGGAAGCAGTGTGCCGCTGCTCCTGGTGATCACCGAGGGCGGTCTGACCGCGGTCAGTCCGGACTGGGGTGTCGATGACGTGGTGCTGGACACCGCCGGCCCCGCCGAGGTCGATGCTCGCATCCGGCTCGCCGCCGGCCGCACCCCGCACAACTCGCCCTCCCCCACCATCCGCGCCGCCGGTGTCGTCATCGACGAGGCCAGTTACTCCGCCAAGGTGCACGGCAAACCGCTCGACCTCACCTATAAGGAATTCGAGCTGCTCCGCTTCCTCGCCGCGCACCCGTCGCGGGTGTTCACCCGGGAGCAGCTGCTCAGCGAGGTGTGGGGTTACGACTACTTCGGCGGCACGCGCACCGTCGACGTGCACGTGCGGCGGCTGCGCGCCAAGCTCGGCGACCAGGAGTCCCTGATCGGAACGGTGCGGAACGTCGGCTACCGGTTCAACGTGTACGAGGAAGAAGGAGATCGTGTCCCGCACTCTGTCGGCGCCTGACCTGTCCGACGCCGCTTTCGCGGCGCGCTTCCACGACGTGGCCGATGCGGCTGCGCACACGGATGGCTACCGCCCGTTCAACGAACAGGCCTTGCTCGATGCCCGGTCGGGGCGGCGCAGCCCGCAGCTGCTGCTCGAGGGCGAAGACGCTGTCGGCGCCGCGATCGTCGGGGAGGGGCAGATCGCCCTCGTCGTGCATCCGCGCTATCGCCGGCGCGGCCATGCCACCGCCGCGCTCCGCCGCCTGTTCGAGGATGAGGGCGGCATGTCCGGCGACCTCACCGCCTGGGCCCACGGCGACCTGCCCGGCGCCCGCACCCTGGCCGACAGGTTCGGCTTCAGCGCCGTGCGCACCCTGCTGCAGCTGGAACGTCCGCTGACCGACGCCGACACCGAGGCCTCCCCTGTGCTGCCCGACGGTGTCGCCATCACCGGGTTCCGGGCGGCCACCGCCGACGAGCCCGGCGACAACGCCGACTGGGTGAGCCTGAACGCGCTGGTCTTCGCCACGCATCCCGAGCAGGGCGCCGTCACCGAGGCCGATCTGGCCGCCCGCATGGCCGAACCCTGGTTCGACGCCGGCGACCTGCTGCTGGCCCGGGCGAGCACGGATGACGCCGCGCCCGGACGCATCCTGGGTTACAACTGGGTCAAGATCGAACCGGGCGCCCCGCTCGGCGAAATCTACGTGCTCGGCGTGCATCCGGATGCCGCCGGCGCAGGCCTCGGTCGCGCCCTCATGCTGGCGGGCCTGGCCCGCCTCCGGCGGCGCGGCTGCTCGAGCGTGGAACTGTATGTGGAGGCCGAGAGCGCCGGGCCGGTTCGCCTGTACCGCAGCCTCGGATTCACCGACCGCACGGTGGATGTGCAGTACCACCGTTCGCCTCGTTAACGTTCCGTTCACCGTGAACGTCGCGCCCGCTCGGCGCCGGGTGTCAAGATGGACAGATGGACGGCGACAACATCCCAGGCACCTCAGGGCTCGAGAGCGAACTCGACGACGATTTTGACCCCCAGATCGGCAAAAACGATCCGGCGCTACCGAGCGAGCGGTACCTCGACCGGGAGCTGAGCTGGCTGGCCTTCAACCAGCGGGTACTCGAACTCGCCGAGGACCCGGCCCTGCCGGTGCTCGAACGGGCGAACTTCCTGGCCATCTTCGCCAACAACCTCGACGAGTTTTTCATGGTGCGGGTCGCCGGCCTCAAGCGCCGCATCCTCACCGGGCTGGCCGTGCCCACCAATGTGGGCCGAGCCCCGCAGGATGTGCTCTCCGACATCGCCGCCGCCGCCCACGTGCTGCAGGACCGGCACGCTCACGCGTTCCAGGAGCTGGTGCGCCCGGCGCTGGCCGAACACGGCGTGGACATCGTCACCTGGGACAGCCTGAGCGACGTGGACCGCCGGTCGTTGCGCGGCTACTTCGGCAATCAGATCTTCCCGGTGCTGATGCCGCTGGCCGTCGACCCCGCGCACCCGTTCCCCTATATTTCCGGTCTGTCGCTGAACCTGGCCGTGCGCCTGCACAGCTCCAAGACCGGCAAGCAGGAGTTCGCCCGCCTCAAGGTGCCCTCCATGCTGCCGCGCTTCGTGCGGGTGGACCGCACCGAGTCCGTCGACAAGGTGCGCTTCATCACCCTCGAGGACCTCATTGCCAACCACCTCGAGGACCTCTTCCCCGGCATGGACATCCTCGAACACCACGTGTTCAGGGTCACCCGCAACGAGGACGTCGTCATCGAGGAAGACGACACCGAGAACCTGATCAAGGCCCTTGAGAAGGAGCTGCTGCGCCGCCGGTTCGGCCCGCCCATTCGCCTCGAGGTCACCGAGGACATGGACGAGGTGACCCTGGGCCTGCTCGTGCGTGAACTCGACGTGACCGAGCAGGAGGTGTACAGGCTGCCGGCGCCCCTGGACCTCGGCGGGCTGTTCGACCTGCGCATCGACCGTCCCGACCTGCACTACACGAAGCACGTGCCCACCACGGCCGCGCAGCTGCTCACCGGCGAACCCAACGACGAACCCGACATCTTCCGCGCCATCAGCCGCGGCGACGTGCTGCTGCACCACCCGTACGAATCCTTCGCGACCAGCGTGCAGGCGTTCCTCGAGCAGGCCGCCGCGGACCCGAACGTGCTGGCCATCAAGCAGACCCTGTACCGTACCTCCGGCGACAGCCCGATCGTGGAGGCTTTGATTGCCGCCGCGGAATCGGGCAAGCAGGTTCTCGCCCTGGTGGAGATCAAGGCCCGCTTCGACGAGCAGGCGAACATCTCCTGGGCGCGCAAGCTGGAGAAGGCCGGCGTGCACGTTGTCTACGGCCTCGTGGGCCTGAAAACCCACTGCAAGCTGGCCCTGGTGGTGCGTTATGAGAAGGGCGTGCTGCGGCACTACAGCCACATCGGCACCGGCAACTACAACCCCAAGACCAGCCGCATCTACGAAGACATGGGGCTGCTGACCGCGGATGACCAGGTCGGCAAGGACCTGACCCGGCTGTTCAACGAGCTCTCCGGCTACGCGATCGAGAAGAAGTTCAAGCGCCTGCTGGTTGCTCCCCTCCACCTGCGCAAGGCCCTGCTCAAGCGCATCGCCGATGAAACCGCGAACGCGCTGGCCGGCAAGCCCGCCGGCATCCGCATCAAGGTCAACTCGATGGTGGACGAGGACATCATCGACGCGCTGTACCGCGCCAGCCAGGCCGGTGTGCCCGTTGACGTGTGGGTACGCGGCATCTGCAGCCTCAAGCCCGGCGTCCCCGGCATGAGCGAGAACATCCGGGTGCGGTCGATCCTGGGCCGCTACCTCGAGCACTCGCGGATCTTCTCGTTCCACACCCTGGGCGAGACCCAGGTCTTCATCGGCAGCGCGGACATGATGCACCGCAACCTCGACCGTCGGGTGGAGGCGCTGGTGCGCCTGGTCGACCCGCGGCACCTGGGCGAGGTGGATGCCCTGTTCACCCGGGCGATGGACGAGCGCACCTCGTCGTGGTGGCTCGACGAGAACGGTGAGTGGACCCGGCACCACCAGGACGCCGACGGGAAGCCGCTGGACGACATGCAGAACCGGTTGATGCAGCAGATCGGCCAGCGCAAGCGACCCGTGAGCCGCCGATGAGCGACCTCGCCCCCGTGTTCGCGGCCGGAGCCGTCTGTTGGCGCCTCATCGACGGCCGGATGCACGTGCTGCTGATCCACCGCACCGTGCACGGCGATATCACCATCCCCAAGGGCAAGGTCGACCCCGGCGAGACACTGCCGGTCACGGCCGTGCGGGAGATCGAGGAAGAGACCGGGCTCGCCATCGCCCTGGGCGTGCCGCTGGGCGTGTCGGAGTACCCGATGCCCAACGGCAAGGCCAAGATCGTGCACTACTGGGCCGCCGAGGTGCTGCCGGAGCACATTCTGCGCTCCACCTTTGTGCCCAACGGTGAGGTCGCCGCCCTGGAATGGGTGACCATCAAGAAGGCCAGGACCTACCTCAGCTACGCCCCGGACGTGGAGATCATCGACGCGTTCGCCCGCCTGGTGGCCCAGGGCATCACGAGCACCTTCGCGATCATCGCGCTGCGCCACGCCAAGGCCACCGCGCCGCACGACTGGTCTGGCCCGGACGCCACCCGCCCGCTCAGCGAACGCGGCGTGACCCAGGCCGCCGCCCTGGTCCCCACGGTGAGCGCCTGGCAGCCGCAGCGCATCTTCACCAGCACCGCCACCCGCTGCGTGACCACCGTGGCACCGCTGTCGGCCGCGACAGGGGTGCCGTTCAAGCGCACCGACCTGATCAGCCAGGATGCGTGGGAGCAGGGCACCTCCGATGTGCGCCACAACGTAGGCAAGCGCATCCGCGCCCGCAAAACCGCGGTGCTCTGCAGCCACGGCCCGGTGCTGCCAGACATCCTGCGCGAGATCGCCCTGGCGACGGGCTCCCCGATGACCCAGCAGCTGGGCAACGCCGCGGCGTTGTCGCCCAGCGGGTTCTCGGTCGTGCACCTCTCCAGCGACAACCCGAGCGCGGGCATCCTCGCCATCGAGACCCACCCGCCGCGCCTCTGACCCGGTTCTCCCAGCGCTCACAGACCCGACCGGGACTGCGGGCGCTGATGTGCGCAGCGCAGGTGGCACGAGGTCCACTCGACGGATGTCGTTTACCTCCCGTTCACCAAGGAGGGGGAGTGTCGTTAACCACACGGATTAGCGTCTACCGAGGGCCAGCACCGGCCCGAAGTTCGCAGGATTCTCCTGTGATCGCATTCCCTGTAGTCAACCTGAAAAGGATCCTTGTGAATCTCATGCGTTTTGGCCGCCCCGCGGTCATTGCTATTGCCGCAGCCCTCGTTCTTTCCTCCTGCGCCTCGAACGAAGCCGGCAGCACGGCTACCGACGACGCCGCCGACAGCACCCTCACCGGCACGATCAACGCCGCGGGCGCCTCCTCGCAGGGCTCGGCCCAGGAAGCGTGGATCTCCGCTTTCCAGACGGCCAACCCGGACGTCACCATCAACTACGACCCGTCGGGCTCCGGCGCCGGCCGCGAGACCTTCATCGCCGGCGGCACCGACTTCGCCGGTTCTGACTCCTACCTGAGCGACGAGGAGCTGGCCGGCACGTTCGCCGCTTGCGCCCCCGACACCCTCGCCGTCGACCTGCCGGTCTACATCTCCCCGATCGCCGTCATCTTCAACGTTGAGGGCGTCACCGACCTCAACCTGGATGCCGACACGCTCGCCAAGATCTTCACCGGCGCCATCACCACCTGGAACGACCCGGCCATCGTCGCGCTGAACGCCGACGCCGACCTGCCGGCCACCGCGATCACCGCCGTGCACCGCTCGGACGACTCGGGAACCACCAAGAACTTCGCGGACTACCTCTTCCAGGCCGCACCCGACGTGTGGACCGAAAAGCCGGCCGACCCGTTCCCGTACGCCACCGGTGAGGGCGCCCAGGGCACCTCCGGTGTCGTCGACGCCGTCACCAACGGCACCGGCACCATCGGCTACGCCGACGCTTCCCGCGCCGGTGACCTCGGTGTCGCCAAGATCAAGGTCGGCGACGAGTTCGTCGAGTACACGGCCGAGGCCGCCGCAGCAGTCGTCGACGGTTCGCCGCTCGTCGAAGGCCGCGCCGACAACGATCTGGCCGTCAAGCTGGACCGCCTCACCACCGACGCGACGCACTACCCGCTCGTTCTGGTGAGCTACGCGCTGGTCTGCACCGAGTACGCGGACGCCGAACAGGGCGCCCTCGTCAAGGAGTACGTCAGCTACATGGCCAGCGAGGACGGCCAGGCTGAGGCTGCGGCATCCGCCGGCGCCGCACCGCTGTCCGCTGACCTGCAGGCCAAGGTTGCCGCTGTCCTCGAGACCGTCAAGTAACTCAACATCCGCTGAGCTTCCGGCTTCAGTAACACCGCCCGGCAGGGCGATCGCGTTGCACGCGGTCGCCCTGCCGGGCACACTGAGGCTTGGGGTCCGGCTCAAGATCCACCCTTACCGGTAACACCTCACCCCTCCAGGGAGACGCTCGGAATGACGACCGCAGTTGACCGTATTGCGATCAAGGCCAAGGAACGACCGGGCGACCGCATCTTCTCCACCGCAACGGTGGTAGCAGGCAGCCTGATCCTGGCCATGTTGGCCGCCGTGGCCCTGTTCCTCTTCGTGCAGAGCATCCCCGCCTTCGTGGCGCCGGCTGACGCCTTCAAGGGCGACTTCAGCAACTTCTGGTCCTACGTGGCCCCGCTGGCCTTCGGTACGGTCTGGTCGGCCTTCCTGGCCCTGCTGATGGCCGTGCCCGTCGCCATCGCCGTGGCCCTCTTCATCTCGCACTACGCCCCGCGCAAACTCGCGCAGGGCCTGGGCTACCTCATCGACCTCCTCGCCGCCGTTCCCTCCGTGGTCTTCGGCCTCTGGGGCATCGGAGTGCTGGCCCCGATGGTGCAGCCGTTCTACGCCAACCTCGTCGACTGGTTCGGCTGGTTCCCGCTGTTCGCCGGCCCCGTGTCCGGCACCGGCCGCACGATCCTCACCGTGGCCATCGTGCTCGCCGTGATGGTGCTGCCGATCATCACCGCCATCTGCCGGGAGATCTTCCTGCAGACCCCGGTGCTCTACGAGGAAGCCTCGCTGGCCCTCGGCGCCACCCGCTGGGAAATGATCACCATGGCCGTGCTGCCCTTCGGCCGCGCCGGCATCATCTCCGCCGCCATGCTGGGCCTGGGCCGCGCGCTCGGCGAGACCATGGCCGTGGCCATGGTGCTCTCCCCCAACCCCGAGGTGATCTTCCAGCTGCTCACCTCGCAGAACTCCAACACCATCGCGGCCAACATCGCGCTGAACTTCCCCGAGGCACACGGCGTGGGGGTCAACATCCTGCTGGCCACCGGCCTCGTACTCTTTGTCATCACGCTGATCGTGAACATGATCGCCCGCGTGATCATCAACCGCCGCAAGGCCTTCTCAGGAGCGAATTGATGAGCATCACCATGACCGCCTCCTCTCCCGTGACGAACTCCCTCACCGCCGGCAAACTGCCCAAGAACGCCCCCATGATGGTGCTCGCCGCCAGCTGGCTGGTCGTGGGCGCCATCTTCCTGGTGATCTTCCTCTCCGGCGCCACCGAGAGCTTCAACTGGGCCGGCACGCTGTTCTTCGGAACCGTCCTGTACTGCATCGCCCTGTTCCTGTTCTCCTACTTCGTCGAGGGCACCCGCCGGGCCAAGGACCGCCTGGTCACCGCCCTGGTCACCATCGCGTTCGTGGTGGCGCTGATCCCGTTGATCTCCCTGGTCGGCACGACCATCGTCAACGGGCTGCCCGCCTTCATGACCCCCACCTTCTTCACCGAGTCCCAGCGGAACGTCGTGGGCGCCGGCGGCGGGGCCCTGCACGCCATCGTCGGAACCCTCTTCGTCACCGGGCTGGCCACCCTCATCTCGGTGCCGATCGGGCTGCTCACGGCCATCTACCTCACCGAATACGGTCGCGGCCGGCTCGCGCGCGGCATCACCTTCTTCGTCGACGTGATGACCGGCATCCCCTCGATCGTGGCCGGCCTGTTCGCCTACGCCCTGTTCTCGCTGCTGTTCAACGACCCCGGCATCCGGTTCGGCTTCGGCGGCTCGGTGGCTCTGTCGGTGCTGATGATCCCGGTGGTGGTGCGCTCCAGCGAAGAGATGCTCAAGCTGGTGCCCAACGAGCTGCGCGAGGCCGCCTACGCACTCGGTGTGCCCAAGTGGCTGACCATCGTGAAGGTGGTGCTGCCGACGTCACTGGCCGGCATCGTCACGGGCATCATGATCTCGATCTCCCGCGTGATCGGCGAGACCGCGCCGTTGCTGATCGTCGCCGGCTTCACCGCCAGCATGAACTACGACCTGTTCAACGAGCGGATGATGACCCTGCCGGTGTTCGTTTACAACCAGTACGCCAGCCAGGGCGCCGATTCGCAGGCCTACATCGACCGGGCCTGGGCAGGTGCGCTCACCCTGATCGTGATCGTCATGCTGCTCAACCTCGTGGCCCGGCTGGTCGCGCGCACCTTCTCCCCCAAACTCGGCCGCTGACGCAGCCGCCGCCCAGACTCCAGCTTCAACAGATTCGAAGGAACACATGTCCAAGCGCATTGAAGTCAACGACCTCGACGTCTACTACAGCAAATTCCTCGCCGTGGAGGGCGTGTCGCTGACCATTGAACCGCGCACGGTGACCGCGCTGATCGGCCCCTCCGGCTGCGGCAAGTCCACGTTCCTGCGCACCCTCAACCGCATGCACGAGGTCATCCCCGGCGCTCACGTCGACGGTGAAGTGCTCATCGACGGCAACAACCTCTACGGCCCCGGCGTCGACCCGGTGCTCGTGCGCCGTCAGGTCGGGATGGTGTTCCAGCGGCCCAACCCGTTCCCCACCATGTCGATCGGTGACAACGTTCTGGCCGGCGTCAAGCTGAACAACCGTCGGATGGCCAAGAGCGACGCCGACGCGCTGATCGAACGCTCACTGAGCGGCGCGAACCTCTGGAACGAGGTGAAGGACCGCCTGGACAAGCCCGGCTCGAGCCTCTCCGGCGGCCAGCAGCAGCGTCTCTGCATCGCCCGCGCCATCGCCGTGCAGCCCGACGTGATCCTGATGGACGAGCCCTGCTCGGCGCTCGACCCGATCTCCACCCTCGCGATCGAGGACCTCATCGAAGAGATGAAGACCGACTACACGATCGTCATCGTGACGCACAACATGCAGCAGGCCTCGCGGGTTTCGGACCGCACCGCGTTCTTCAACATCGCGGGCACCGGCAAGCCGGGCAAGCTCATCGAGTACGACGACACCACCACGATCTTCTCCAACCCCACCGTGCAGGCCACCGAGGACTACGTCTCCGGCCGCTTCGGCTAACCACGCACCACCCGTTGCTCCCGCCGCCCGGTCGACCCCAAGGTCGCCCGGGCGGTCTTTCGTTCCCGCCGTGCGTGTTCCCCGTCTACCACCGTCGTGTCGCGAAAGCGGCCAAACGGTCACCTCGTGCCCCGCGAAGCAGCCACGCGGCCGCTCTCGCGGAACCGTCGTGTCGCGGAAGCGGCCAAACGGTCACCTCGTGCCCCGCGAAGCAGCCACGCGGCCGCTCTCGCGCGACGGGTGGCTGCGCTAGGCGCCGGTGCGAGCCAGCAGGGACGCGTTCAGGGCGCGGGTGAGCTCGGTGTCGTGGGGGAACTCCACGCCGTCCAGGGCGATCACAGCGACCGCGAGACGCACGCTGGAGACCAGCCACGCCGCATCCGCCGCCCGCAGCTCATCGACCGTGACATCGCGGTACTCGACGCTCTCCCCGTGCGCGGTGAGGTACTCGAACACGCTCTGCTGGGTGGTGCCGTGCAGGATGGCGCCGCTCGGCGCCGGAGTGACGTAACGGCCGTCGATGCGCAGAATCACGCTCGAGGTGGGACCCTCCATGACATAGCCGTCGTGGGTGAGGAAGATAGTGTCATCGGCGCCACGGCGCTTGGCCTCGCGCAGGGCAGCCATATTGATGGCATAGCTGAGGGTCTTGGCGCCCATCAGCAGCCAGGGTGCCTGCTCGGCGACCCCGCGCGGGTAGCCGCGGTCGAGGGTGATCACCCTGATGCCGTGCTCGCGCACCGCGGTGAAGTCGGCGGCGCGGGTGGCGTGCAGCCAGGCGGTGGGCGCGGGTCCGTGCTCGACGCCGCGGCTGAGCACGAACTTGAGCGCCAGTTCGCCCTCGCCGGGGATCCGGGCCACTGCATAGGCGATCGCGGCGCGCCACTGGGCGGGGTTGGGCACCGGCAGGTCGCAGATCTGGGCGGAGTTGATGAGCCGGCTGATGTGCGGCTCAACCTCTTGCGGGTGCCCGTTGACCACGCTGAGGGTCTCGAAGATGCCGTCGCCGCGTTGGGTGCTCAGCTCGGCGACCCGCAGTGCCGGGGCGCCGGAGTCGATCTCGTGGAACGTGTCCACGAAGTCGGTGCGGGTGGAGTCGGCCGGCTCCGGGTCGATGAGCAGCGTGAAAGGCAGGGTCATGTCTCGAGCCTACCCACCCGGCGCAGCCGGCCTCCAGCTTTAGGGCACACAGCGAGCATGCGCCAGCGAGTTGCCATTTGGCGCCCCTTCCGGCTCCCTGAAGGGGCCCGAACCGGCAACTCACCGCTGGGTGCGGGGCCGACTTGCCAGTTGCTGCCCCTTCCGGCGGGGGGGGCTTTGCGGCAAGTAAGGATGCTGCCGGCCAGCGACTTCGGTCAAGGTACCGCTTCAGGGCCCCGGACGGGAGACTTTGCGGCAAGTCGGGGTCATCGGGATGCTGGCCTCGCGCCACGCGGGCCGGCGCCGACCGGCACGGGCAGGTACGGGCAGGCCCGGGCGGGTACGTGCCGGCCGGGCGGGTACGTGCCGGCCGGGCAGGTACGTGCCGGCCCGGTCCGGACCGGCAGGTGCCGGCACCGGGTGCGGGCCCGTTGGCGAGCGAGCTAGCTCTGGATGGCGACGATCGGGTCGCTGGTGGGCTGCTCGGATCCACCCGAAGGTTCCACCGTGACACCGACGGCGTCGCCGGCGGACATGGTGCCGTCGAGCACCCGCCAGGCGGTGCCGGAGCCGTCGGAGTCGAAGGTGCCCGCCGGGACGGGCCCTGCGGTTCCGATGTACCAGAGCTGGTAGTCCTGGTCGTCGCCGAGGGCGGGCAGGTCGTCGACGATGATCGCGGACAGGCCGAGCTCTCCGGACCACACCAGCGTGGCATCCTGGCCGTCGGCGGTCTTGGTCGACGCCCGCTGGCTGTCGGAGGCCGCGTTGATCTCGGCGAGGCTGGCGGCCTGCTCTTGGGCGAAGTCCTGGCTGGGATCGCCGTAGAGGGCTTGGCCGGCGAACGTGCCGCCGACGAAGAGGGCGGCGGCGGCCGCTGCCGCGACGAGGTACCCGGCGGGACGCTGGAACCAGCGGCGCTGGGCCCGTTCGGCGGCAGAGCCCGGGGCGCCGGCGGATCCCTTGCCGGCGGCGAACTTGTCGGCCGAGGACGCCGAAGTCGAGGCGCTGCCCGGAACGGCAGCGGCGCGAGCGGACGCGGAACCGATCGGGATGGCCGCGGGCGGCGCATCCGTCGTGGCGGTGGGTTCGTCAGGAGTCACCGAGTCGGCCGCGGGCGGGAGCGGGGAGAGTTGCGGGGTGGAGGCCAGCTGGGCCATCAGGCCGGCCTTGAGCGCGCTGGAGGGCTGCACGGGCGCCACCGACAGACTGAGGGCCACGGCGGTGTCGCTGAGTTCGGCGGCCTCGATGCGGGCCTGCTCCGACTGAGCCAGGTACCGCTCGTATTCGGCGGCCTCGTCGGCGCTGAGGGCGTGCAGGGCGTATGCGCCGGCCAGGTCGGCCGGGTTGTTGGTGGGACCGTTGCCGGTCAGATCGGTGTCGGGCTTGTCGGTGTCGCTCATGCGCCCACCCCCAGTTCATCTCGCAGACGAATTAACCCGTCGCGCAGCCGGGTTTTCACGGTGCCGAGCGGGATGTGCAGGTGGTCGGCGACCTCACGGTGACTGTAACCGCTGAAGTACGACAGGCTCACGGCCTGGCGTTGCAGTTCGGTCAGTCTGGACATCGCCTTCTCCACCCTTTCATGCTCGATTTTGACCTCGACGGTTTCGGCGACGTGGTCATAGGGCACCGCGAGGTCGCGGATTCCGATTTTGGTGTCCCGGTCGCGGCCGGCCTGCGACGACCGAATCCGGTCGATCGCACGTCGGTGCGCCATGGTCATGATCCAGGTCGAGGCCCCGCCACGCTGCGACTCGTACCGCGATGCCGTCTGCCAGATCTCCAGGAAAATCTCCTGGGTCACTTCCTCCGACTGTGCGTGATCGATCAGTACGCGCTTGACAAGGCCAAGCACCCGTGGAGCGATCTGGTCGTAAAGCTCACCGAAAGCCGATTGGTCGCCTTCGGCTACCCGAGCGAGCAGCTCTTCTTTCGAAGGCGCTGTCGACGAGGCGTCGAGGTCGAACTCAGCAGTCATGAGATCCAGCATGTCAGGTCCAGTCCCCTTCCATGCTTAGGGTTCGGTACCGAGTCCCTGCTGGATTGGTCTGGAGCGAAAAAGATCCGCCCGGGTGGCCGCCGGGCAAAGTGAAGGCCGGACCGCAGAACGCCTCTCGGCGTGAGGCCGTTCTAGACGGCGAATATTGGAGCCCGGGGTTACTACGGTCCGGCCAGCATCAAGTGTAAACGACATCGGCTGAGAGTTCATTCCGGGATGCCCGGGAAATTATTCGAGGGAGTCGCTGCGCCACAGCCGGGCGCAGGAGGTGAACTCCTGCGCGGTAGTGGAGAACCGCAGGGCCCGGGTGGTCAGCTCCGAGGAACGGCCAGGTTCGGTGCTGTCCAGGTCGTCGGCGACACTCGCGCAGCCGGCGCCGATCACCCGGCAGAAGGCGGCTGCCCGGTCCAGGGCGACGGCGAAGTCGCCGGTGAATACGCCCCGGAGGATCTCGTCGGCGAGCAGGATGATCTCGGCTGGACCGGTCGGCACGGCCGCACCGGCGACGAGGGGGTCGATGGTGACGGCCACGTCGATACCGCGCTGGTAAAGGAACGCCGTGCCATCGGCATCCTGCCGGATCAGCAACCGCACCAGGTAGATGCGCCAGAGCGCGCCCGGCAGGCTGCGCGGCGTGGCCCGCGACCACAGCTCCGCCACCGCGTCTATGCCGTGCTCGTCGGTGTACGCCACCAGGCGCTCCACGACCTCGGGGTCGGGGCTGTCACGCACCCTGGCGATCAACGCCTGGGCGGTCTCGTGGGCGACCCGGCTGATCTGCGCGGGATCTTCGCCGCCCATCATCGATTCGAACTTGGCGCCCGAGAACTGGGTGGGCTTGTGGAAATCGTCGGCCATCGCTCTCCTCCTGGCTTTCAGGGCAGCGTAGTCGGGTACGTCGCCGGTTGGTGTGGGTGTTGCCGGCCGACGTCTGTGGCGGATGCATCCACGCTAGTCACAAAAACCGTCCGCCAATCCACGCTAAGTTATTAACCGCGGGCCTCTAGCTCAGTTGGTAGAGCAAAGGACTTTTAATCCTTGGGTCGTCGGTTCGAGCCCGACGGGGCCCACTTTCTTAACGCCGGGGGTGTTCTCGGGTGCCGGGACACGGCCGGTCGATCGTGCCGCGTCTGACTGCTCAGGACGGCCCCGATTCGTTGCTGTCGGCATCCTGGATCACCAGGAGCATGGTGCCCTCGGGATCGCGCAGGTACGCGACCCGTTCACCCCACGGCATGTCGGCCGGCGGCACCACGACAGCCGCGGCCGCGGCCGCGGCCTCGACCACGGCCGCCAGGTCGGGCACGTCCGGCTCACCGCGCTCGGGAAACCGGTAGTCGACAACGCCGGACAGCACGCTCACATACCATCTCCAGGTGGTCGCGAGATCGACACAATTGACGACCGGGAACAGCTCACCTCTGGCCATGGCCCCACCCTAGGATCGTCACCGCAATCCCACAACGGCCGCCGAGACTGGGCACGCGCACGGAATGTCCTGCGAGTCTTCAGTGTTTCCCCCTCCCTAGACGCGCATTCTGGTGTGCTGTAGTCCGGCCGCGGGCGCGTAATCGGCGCTTCGGCGCAGGACGGCGCACATACCGCGCGTCAGGAGAGGAGCCCAGTGCGCAAGAACATCGACGTCGAGGTGGAGACCGGCGTGATCGAGAAGTACCGCCGACACCCCAACGGCAATGGGTGGGTGTCCGGCAAGTCGACCGTGCAACCGAGCGCGTTCATCTCCGAGTCCGCCTACATCGAGTCAGGCGCGCAGGTGGGCCGGGAGTCGTGGGTCGGGCCGGGCAGCTGGATCGACCACGACGTCGTCATCGGCGACAAGGTGTTCGTCGGCCAGAACGTGCACATCGGCGAGGGCAGCCTCGTCTCGGGCGGTGCCCACCTGGGCAGCCATGTGCGCATCGGCCGCAACGTGCGGATCGCCGCCGGTGTACGCCTGGACCGGGACACCCGGGTGCCCGACGGCACCGACGTGGCCGCAGGCAACGTGGGCGCGGACGGTCGCCGCTCACACGGGCTGGCCGCGTGAGCATCCGTTTGGCCCGGTAAAAGCGCAAAACCCGCGAGCACCCGGTGCACGCATCCGGCTCCGACAGGAGCAGGATGGGGTCATGACACGTCGCGCACCGGTCAAGGACATCAACGAAGACGACCTCGTTATCGGCACCCCCAAGAAGGCCGCCGCCGGCCTCGAGGCGGTGGTGGTGGCGCTGGACCGCGGCATCGCGCAGGCCGGGGTCGGTCGCACCGCCCGGGCGTTGCTGCGGCTCAACCAGCGAAACGGCACCGACTGCCCGGGCTGCGCCTGGCCGGAGTCGACCGGGCACCGCAAAACCGCCGAGTTCTGCGAGAACGGCGCCAAGGCCGTGGCCGAGGAGAACACCCTCCGCACCGTCGGACCGGGATTCTGGGCCGAGCACTCGCTCGCCGACCTGGCCGACAAGACCGAGTACTGGCTGGGCAACCAGGGCCGCATCTCGCAGCCCGTGGTGGTGCGCCCCGGCGACACCCACTACTCCCCCATCGCCTGGGAAGACGCCTTCGCGCTGATCGGCGAGAAGATCCGCGCCACCACCGCGGACCGCACCGTGTTCTACACCTCGGGCCGCACCGCCAACGAGACCGCGTTCCTGTACCAATTGTTCGCCCGGTCGATCGGCACCAACAACCTTCCGGACTGCTCGAACATGTGCCACGAATCCTCCGGGTCGGCACTGAACCCCACGATCGGCATTGGCAAGGGCACCGTCTCGCTGGAGGACATCCACGTGGCCGAACTGATTCTGGTGGTGGGCCAGAACCCGGGCACCAACCACCCTCGGATGCTGTCCGCCCTGGCCGACTGCAAGGCCAACGGCGGCAAGGTCGTCGCCGTGAACCCGCTGCCCGAGGCCGGGCTGTTCAACTTCAAGGACCCGCAGACCCCCACCGGTCTGGTGGGCCACGGGGTGCCGTTGGCCGACGAGTACCTGCAGATCAAGGTCGGCGGTGACCTGGCCCTGTTCCAGGCGCTCGGCCACCTGCTGCTCGAGGAGGAGGCCCGGGTACCCGGTTCCGTGGTGGACCAGGAGTTCATCGACCTGAATACCGACGGCATCGAGGCGTACCGGGCCGCCCGCACCGAGATCGACTGGGTCGAAACCGAGAAGGCCACCGGGCTGTCGCGTCTGGAGATCAGTGTGGTGGCGAAGATGCTGGCCGCGTCGAAGGCCACCATCATCTGCTGGGCGCTGGGCCTGACTCAGCAGCCGCACTCGGTGAACACTCTCAAGGAGATCATCAACCTGCTGTTGCTGCAGGGTAACTTCGGCAAGCCCGGCGCCGGCGCCTGCCCGGTACGCGGGCATTCCAACGTGCAGGGCGACCGCACCATGGGGGTGTGGGAGAAGCCCAAGGAGGCCATGCTCGCCGCGCTCGACGCCGAGTTCGGCATCGTCTCACCCCGCGAGCACGGCCTCGATTCGGTGAATACCGTCGAGGCGTTCGAGAACGACGACGTCGACGTGTTCGTGTCGATGGGCGGCAACTTCGCGCTCGCATGCAGCGACACCGACCTGCTCGAGGCCGCGATGCAGCGGGTGGGCCTGACCGTGCACATCTCCACCAAGCCGAACCGGTCGCACGTGATGCACGGGGTCACCTCGCTCATTCTGCCGACGCTGGGCCGCACCGACACCGATGACAAGCATCCGTCGGGCCGGCAGGTTCTGTCGGTGGAGGACTCGATGTCGATGGTGCACTCCACCCAGGGCAGGCTCGCCCCGGTCTCCGAGCACCTGCTGGCCGAACCGGTGATCGTGGCGCGGATGGCCAGGGCCACGCTCGGCGACGACCACCCGGTGGATTGGAAGGCGATGGCGGAGGACTACGACGTCATCCGCGACCACATCGCCCGGGTGCTGCCGGGTTTTGAGGACTTCAATAAGCGGCTGCGCGACAAGAACGGCTTTGTGCTGCCCAACCCGCCGCGCGACACCCGCAGCTTCGCCACCGACATCGGCCGGGCCCGGTTCACGGTGAGCCCGCTGGAGTACCTCACCCCGCCGCCCGGGCACCTGATTCTGCAGACCATGCGCAGCCACGACCAGTACAACACCACCTTCTACGGGCTGGATGACCGCTACCGCGGCATCAAGGACGGCCGCCGGGTGATCCTCATCCACGCTGACGACGTCACCGAGCTGGGCTTTGCGGACCGCGATCTGGTCGACGTGATCAGCACCTTCGGCGGGCACGAACGCCGGGCCGACAAGTTCAGGCTCGTGGTGTACCCCACCCCGCGCGGCTGCGCGGCGGCGTACTTCCCCGAGGCGAACCAGCTGATGCACCGGGAGTTGGTGGCCCGGGAATCGAACACCCCCGGCTACAAGGCCATGAGTGTGCGGTTCATCGCACACGAGGCCGGGCTTCCGGTTCTGAGCTGACGCCGGGCCGCTGAGGCGGGCAGCTGTTGCCCGATCGGACTTCTGCGCCCGGTGCGCCGGACGCAGAAGTCCGATCGGGGCACAGTCGAGGCTGGGTCAGACCGCGGCGAGCGCGCCCTGCACGATGCGCTCCTCACCGGCGTAGATCACCATCGAGTCGCCGCGGACGAAGCCGACCAGTGTCAGGCCCACCTCGTGCGCGAACTCGGCGGAGAGCGACGACGGCGCTGACACCGCGGCGAGCACCGGGATGCCGGCCATCAGTGCCTTCTGGGCGAGTTCGAAGCTGGCCCGGCTGGAGACCATCAGCACGGTCCCGCGCAAAGGAAGCAGGTTTTCTTTGACCGCCCAGCCGATCACCTTGTCGACGGCATTGTGCCGGCCCACGTCTTCCCGCATCACCAGCATCTCGCCCGTGGCCCCGACGAACAGGGCGGCCGCGTGCAGGCCCCCGGTCTTCTCGAACACCGCCTGCGCCTGGCGCAGCGTGTCGGGGAACGTCGTGAGCAGTTCGGCGTCGACGCGGACGGCATCCGCGCGCACGTCCCAGGTGGACTTGGTGCGCACGGCATCGATGCTTTCCTTGCCGCACAGCCCGCAGGAGCTGGTGGTGAGGAAGTTCCGCTCCATGCCGGGGGTGGGCCCGGCGACGCCGGGCGCCAGGCGCAGGTCGAGCACGTTGTACGTGTTCACGCCCTCGGCGGTGGCACCGGCGCAGTACCGGGCGGTGGCGAGGTGCTCCGCCTGGGTGAGGATGCCCTCGGAGACCAGGAAACCGGCGGCCAGATCGACGTCGTGGCCGGGGGTGCGCATGGTCACGGCCAGGGAACGGCCGTTGACCCGCATCTCGAGCGGCTCCTCCACCGCGAGCACGTCCTCCCGGCGGATCGGCGGCTGGCCCACCGTAAGCCGGGTGATCTTGCGCCGTGCCGTGACTCTACTCATGGGTGCCCTCCTCGGGAGTGCGTCGGGTGTGCCCGTGCGGGATCACCGGAACCTCCTTCGAGCCTAATCCTCGGATTCGAATGGTGGGAGGGACCGGGCCGTTCGCGAAAGCGGGCCTATGGCTGCTTCGAGCGCCGCGAAGTAGCCATCCGGCCGCTCTCGCGGAAGGGACAACACGCGAGAGCGGGAGCGTGGCTGCTTCGAGCGCCGCGAAGTAGCCATCCGGCCGCTCTCGCGGAAGGGACAACACGCTAGAGCGGGACTGTGGTTGCTGGATGGTCGGGGCGGCGTGGGCATGCCGGGGACGATTGCCGCGTACCGTGGTGTCATGGCACTTCCCCCTCTCGTCGAGCCCACCGGCCCGCTCAGCCCCACCGAAACCGCGCGTCTGCAGCAGGTGCGCAACCTGCCCCAGCTGCGACTGCCGCCGATCGATGACCTCGGGCACCGCCGCCTCGCGGCCGCCCGCGTGCTGGTGCTGGGCACCACGGGACTCAGCGCGCCCGCCGTGCGTTCCCTCGCCGCGGCCGGGGTGGGCACCATCGGGCTGGCCGACGTGGGCCCACTCGACGTCGACGCCCTGGTGCTCGCCACCACCACCATCCTGACCCTCTCCCCCGACACCGCCGTGACGGCGCACGACGAGGACCTCACGGCCGAGTCGGCTACCCGCATCCTCGGCGGCTACGACCTGGTGATCGACGGCAGCGACCTCACCCCGCAGCCGTTCCTCGTTGGCGACACCTGCGCCAGCCTCGGCCTGCCGCTGGTGTGGGGCTCCGTGGCCCGCGGCAACGCCGAGGTGTCGGTGTTCTGGTCGAGCCCACCACGACGCAGCGGCCAGCGCTCGACCCGGTTGCGCGACTTCTTCGGCACGGATGCGGCCGGCGCGGCCGCTGCCCCAGCCGACCCCGGCGTGCTCGGTGCGCTGCGCGGCCAGGCCGGCGCGATCCTGGCGGCGGAGGCCGTCCGCCTGATCACCGGCACCGGCGAGCCGCTGATCGGCCGGGTGCTCACCATCGATGCCGAGTCCGGCCGGTTCGACGCCGCTCAGCTGCCGGTGGCCCAGCCTGCCGCCTCCGGTGCCGGGATCGAGACCGACGGCGCGGAATCCGCGCCCGGTGCCTCACCCGTTGCCACCATTATTGCCACCGCCACCGCCACCGAGGAGTGACACCATGAGCACGAACATCCCGCTCCCTCCCGAAGCCCTCGACGAGTGGCTGGCCGCCCTCGCGACCCGGCTCGGCCTCGACGCCGACGTGGTCCCCACCGGACTGCTTCTGGACGTGGCCCGGGACGTGGCGCACAATGTGGCCCGGCCGGCGGCGCCGCTGAGCCTGTTCCTGGTGGGGCTGGCTGCCGCGCAGAACGGCGGCAGCGCCGAGGACATCACCGCGGCGAGCGCCGCTGCGACCGAGCTCGCTCTGGGCTGGCCCGCCCCGCCCGAGTAACGGCTCTCCCACCGAGTAGCCCCCGCGCAAACGAGTTGCCCCGGCACACCGGGGCATCTCGTCCGGAACAGGGCACCTCGGCGTTCCCTACGGACGCTTCGCGACGGTCAGCAGGATCGCCGCATCCTCTTCGGCCTCGAGGCTGTGCCTGGCGTCGGGCACGATGAGCAGGTCGCCGGTGCGCGCCTGCCAGGAGTCCTCCCCCACGATCAGGCGCACCCGCCCGCTCACCACGAAGACGGTCGCGTCGCCCGGGTTCTCGTGCTCGGCCAGGACGGTGCCCTTGACCATGCCGATGACGGTCTGGCGCAGCACCTTCTCGTGGCCGCCGTACACGGTGTCGGCCGCCCGGCCGCTGCTGGCGGTGCTGGCCGCGGCGAGTTGCTGGCGGGCGAGGGCGTCGATCGAGATCTTCTGCATGCCGCCAGCGTACGACTCCGCCGCCGGTTCGGGTTACCGGGTCGCGCTGGTGGCGCGAATGACCTCGTTAAGGGTGTCCCGCAGGGCGATCAGGGTCTCGGGCGACATCTCCAGGGTGCCGGCCACCCGTTCCGGGATGGTCTCGGCGATGTGGCGCAGCTCGCGGCCGTGCTCGGTCAACGTCACCTGCAGCGCACGCTCATCGGTCGCCGACCGCTCGCGGCGGATGTGGCCGGTCGCCTCCAGCCGCTTGAGCAACGGTGACAGGGTGGCCGGCTCCAACCGCAGCACCTCGGCCAGGCTGCGAAGGGTGCGCGGATGCTGCTCCCACAGCGCCAGCATCACCAGGTACTGCGGATGGGTGAGGCCCAGCGGCTCCAGGATCGGCTTGTACAGGGCCACAGTCGTGCGTGCCGCGACGGTGAGGGCGAAGCAGACCTGGTTCTCCAGGGCGAGCACGTTCGGTTCGGTCATCGCGTCTCCTGAGCGGGCATCCGGGGCCGGGCATCCGTCGTCGGGCACCCGTGGCCACGCCGCCATTTAGTTAGTACACTAACTATTATGACCTCTGCCAAGAAACGCAAACCGACCATCAAGGAGGCCGGCGGCTTCACGGCGTGGTTGAACGGTCGATTGTTGCCCTTCATCGGCCCGCCGCCGCTGGGCCCGTACGACGACGAGGTGCCTGCGCAGGAGCGCCCGGTGGCCCGGTGCCCGCTCTGCGGGGAGCCGATGACCGCGCACGACATCGACCGCAGCGGCGAGCGCACCCAGCTGCGCTGCCCGCAGCCCACGGTGGCCGAGTAGGACCCTGCGCGCCATCCCGTCGCCGGAGCGCACGCGGTCAGGTGTGCGGGCGCCCCGCCGTTATGCGGGTGGCGTGCCACCCGCATACCGGCGCCTGACCCGCCGACCGGCACCCGGTACCGTCATCCACCTAGAACTGGGCGTCGATCTCCACCACGAGGTCCCAGGCTCCCTCTTCGGCGTTGCTGAGCACCACCACGTCGAGACCGCTCTTGGGGTAGTGCCGCAGGATGCCGCTGGCGCCGGCGTTGACGCCGTCCTTGTAGTACGAGCGCACCTTGCCGTTGTCGTCGAGGTCGAACTCGAGGCCGAAGCCGTACTTCACGTCGTCGTCGTAATCCACCTGCGGGGTGAAGAACTCGTCGGTGTACTCCTTGGAGAGCAGCTGGCCGCCGCGGACGGCGTTGAGGAAGTTCATCAGGTCACCGGCGGTGGTGTGGGCGCCGCTATCGGGCGAGCCGATCGCCGGGGAGCTGTAGATGTTCGAGACCCAGCTGCCGTCCTCGCGGCGGTCCCAGCCTTCGGCGACCCGCTCCACAGCGTCGCGGCGGTCGAAGAAACCGGAGTCGGCCATGCCCGAGCGGGCAAAGACCTCTTCGCGCACATAGTCGCGGTAGGACAGGCCGGAGGCCCTCTCCACGGCCAGCCCGGCGAGGATATAGCCGACGTTGCAGTCCTCGACCTGCACCCCAGGCGGGGCCAGGCGCGGCTTGTCGGCGAACAACGGCAGGAAGTCGATCGTTTCGATCAGCGAGTAGTTGGGGGTCACAGCCCAGTACTCGTCGTAGTCCTCGCCGGCCTCCTCGTCGACGTCATCGGCGATGCCGCTGGTGTGGGTGAGCAGGTGCAGCAGGGTGACGTCGGTGCCGATCGAGCTGCCCCCCAGGTCCACGTACTCGTGGATCGACGCCTCGAGGTCGAGCCGGCCGGCTTCCACCTGCTGCAGCACGGCCACACTGGTGAAGAGCTTGGTGATCGACGCCGTGTCGAAGCGGGTGTCCAGAGTATTGGGCACCTGCCAACGCGGGGTGGCGAACCCGCGGGCCGCCTCAAAAATGGTGCGGTCGCCGTCACGCACCAACACCACGCCGGAGAAATCGCTGTCATCGAGAAAAGTCTGTATTGCCTGGGTATCCACCCTTCGAGCGTAGCGAACGGCGACGGCTTTCGTGCCGACGGCTGGGCCGGTGCCGGCCGCCCCGCACGCCCCGGCGCTCAGCGATCAGCCGCGGTGCCGGGACTTCTTGGCCAGGGCGGCGAGGTCGATCTTGCCGACGGCCCGCATACTGGCGGCGCGGGCGGCCTCGTAGCCGGGCTGGTTCGGGTCGACGCGCTGGGCCAGGAGACGGGCCGCGAGCGCGTCGTTGATCTCCTGGAGCGCATCCGCTCGGGCCTTCTGTACGAGAGCGGCGACCTGTTCGTCGTCGTCGGCTATCTCCCGCAACCGTTCGGCGACGTGGTCGTGCAGGGTGCGTCGCCGACCCAGCCGCACGACGTCCCTGCGCTTGTTCTCCAGCTCCCGGCTCTTGCCCGCACCGGTGGTGCGCGAGAGGTGGGCGCCGAGGCGTTCGACGCGGGTGGAGTCCTCGTCGTTCTGCCGGGCCACCTCGAGCAGTTCCTGCCTGGCGAGCGCGGCATACTGTGCCGGGTCATAGTCGCTGTGGTCGCGGAGGGCGCCGACGATGATGCGGTTCTTCAGGGCCATCCGCACGGCGGCGAGGGCGATGAGCATGCCCTCGTCGACGATCCTGCCGGTGGAGGGCGTGGCCGGGCCCGGGGTGGCGCTGCCCTGGGTGTTGTGCGAACCGTTCTCCACCGTTTCAGTATGGCTCACCGCGGTGGGCGCCGTCAGAGTGTCCGGGCATCCGCATCGGCCGGATCCGCCAGGTGCCAGGCGGTCACAGGCCGAACACGAGCACCGCCCCCTGGGCGAGCGAGAAGATCAGCAGGCCGGCCAGCGCACCGACGACGGTTCCGTTGATTCGGATGAACTGCAGGTCCTTGCCCACCTGCAACTCGATCTTCTCGGTGGTCTCGGCCGGGTCCCACCGCTCCACGGTTTCGGTGATCACGCCGGCGATCTCGTGCCGGTACTTCTGCAGCAGGTAGCCGGCCGCATCCGCCAGCCAGCGGTCGATGCGGGCGCCCAGCGATGCGTCGCGCACCAGCCGGCCGCCCACATCCAGCACCGTCGAGGTGATGCCGGTGCGCACGGCGCTGGCCGGATCGGCCAGGGCGCTCAGCAGCGACTGCTTGACGGACTCCCACGCGTCGCCGGCGAACTCGCGCAGCTTGGCGTTGTCGACCAACTCGAGCTTGAGCACCTCGACCCTCTCGATCATGGTGTCATCGTGCTGCAAGTCGTCCATCAGCTCGGCCAGGTAGCGGTCGATGGCTGCGCGCAGCGGATGCTCGGGGTCGGCCTGCACCGTCGCCACAAAACCGAGCACCTCGCGATAGGCCTTGTCGTCGACCATTTCGCCGACGAAGCCGGGCACCCAGCGGGGCAGCCGGGTCGACACCGAGGTGCCGAAGGCCTCGGGGTGGGTCTGCAGCCAGCTCTGGGCCTTGTCCACCAGCAGGTCCACCGCGGCGTGGTGCCGGCCGGAGACCACCAGGTTCTCGCCCAACCGGCCCAGGCTCGGCGCCCACGAAGGTTCGAGCAGGTGCTCACGGGCGACGCCCTCGAGCAGGTCCTTGATGTCGTCGTCGCTGAGCAGGTCGAGCAGCCCGGTGCCGGCGTGCGCGAGTTCGTCGGTGAGCCGTTCGGCGTTGGCGGGCTGCACCAGCCAGGCGCCGAGGCGGCGGGAGATGCCGATGGACTCGAGCTTGCCGCGCACCACGGCATCGGAGAGGAAGTTCGACTCCACGAATTCGCCGAGGCTCTCGCCGATCTCGTCCTTGCGGTTGGCGATGATGTTGGTGTGCGGGATGCGCAGCCCCAGCGGGTAGCGGAACAGCGCGGTGACGGCGAACCAGTCGGCGATCGCGCCCACCATGCCGCCCTCGGCGGCAGCACGCACGTACTCGAGCCCCGGGTAGCGGTCCTGCAGCGCGAACGACACCGCGAAGACCACGGCCATGGCCACGAGCAGACCCAGGGCCAATCGCTTCATGCCCACGAGTGCGACCCGGCGGGCCTCGTCGGAGGCGCTGAGTGGGGCTCGGCCGCCGGGAGCGGTGGGGGCGGATGTACTCAGGGAGGGTGTTGCCATGGGTCTGGTCGTTCCTCGTCGGTCCGGGAGCGCGGTGTGCGCAGCGCTCCCGCCACCCTAGGCCGGGTTGCTCAGGCTGCGAAACCCGTCGGGGTGATTCCCCAGCGAACGACCCAGTCCTCGCCGGGAGCCAGCCAACGGAGGCCGTGGCCGGAGTTGAAGGCATCCGCCGGAGCGGTCATCGGCTCGATCGCCACGGCCTGGCCGAGTTCGGTGGTCTCGCCGCCGTCCGCGGTGCCGGTGCGCACCGGGAAGTTGCGCGGCGTGAACGCCTGCACGTAGGCCATGTTCTCGTCGCCCCAGAGTGTGACCCGGCGGCCGTCCGGAGCGGTGAGGGAGTGCTCCCCGCGGCCGTCCCGAACGATCACACCGCCGAACCCGTCATCAAGGTCGAGGTCGTCCACCCGGGCGCCGGCGCGCAGGTCGAACGCGGTGCCGTCGACGGGACTGACGCCGATGGGGTTGAGCCGGTGGTCAACGTCGATGTGGCTGGTCGCGTTCAGACGCAACACGAGGTCGCCGGTGGGCACGTCACCGATCTTGAGGTAGGGGTGGGTGCCCAGTGCGACCGGGGCACTCTCGCTGCCGACGTTGCGGATGGTGTGGGTGACGGCCAGGCCGTCGGCCGTGAGCGCATAGCTGACGGTGGTGTCCAGCTGGTACGAGTAGCCGGCCTGCGGGTAGACCGTGGCGGCCAGGGTCACCTCGGCGTCGCTCTGGGCGACCAGCCGATAAGCCGTGACGGCGAGCAGCCCGTGGATGGCGTTCAGCCGCGCCGGCTCGGTGATGGCCAGCAGGTGCCGCACGCCGTGCTGGGTCCAGATCGCGTCGCGGATGCGGTTGGGCCAGGGCACCAGCACGGTCCCGGCGCCGAGCGGCGGTACGGACGTCGCCGCGAAGCCCTCCACCAGGTCTGTGCCGTTGAGTGCATATTCACGGATGCCGGCGGCGACCTCGGTGATGGTCGCCGTGGCCGGGCCCTGCGGGGTCTGCAGGGTGAGGCTGTATTGGGTTCCGGTGGCGGCAGCAAACGACATGGTGGACTTTCGGATCAGCTCGGTTGGAGCACGGCGAGGCCGGCCTCGCGGAGCGGGGCCAGGGTGAGCGGGTCGGCGGCCGCATCCGTCACCAGGGTGTCGAAGGCGGCAAGCGGGCCGATCCGGCCCAGGTGCACCTGCCCTAGTTTGGCACCGTCGGCGACGATGATCGCGCGCGCCGCAGCGGCGAGCATCAGGGTCTTCACGCCGGCCTCCGGCAGGTTGATATTGGTGACGCCGCCGTCGGCGTCGACGCCGTTGCAGCCGATGAAGGCGAGGTCGGCGTGCACCTGGCTGAGCACGGTCGCGGCGAGCGGGTCGACCAGCGAGTGCTGCAGCGGGCGCAGCGACCCGCCGGTGACGATCACGGTGAACCGTGGGATGGCGCTTTCCAGGGCCAGGGCGATGCTCAGCCCGTTGGTAATCACGACGATGTCGGTGAGGTCGGTGCGGGCCACCAGGGCCCGGGCGATCGCGAGAGTCGTGGTGCCCACGTCGAGGATCACGCTCTGGCCGCTGGCCACCAGCGATGCGGCGAGCTCGCCGATCTGCTGCTTGGGGATCACCGAGGAGACGAGCGCTTCCTCGAAGGAGAACTCCCGGTCGGGACGGCTCGTGGTGGCGATCCCTGCGGGCACCGCACCGCCGTGGATGCGGGTGAGCGTGCCGGCGCTCTCCAACTGGTCGAGATCGGCGCGGGCGGTGACGCCGGAGACGCCGAAGGTGTCGCTGAGCTCACTGACGCGCACGAAGCCGCGTTCGTCGACGAGCCGCTGGATCTGTTCCCGGCGCTGGTGGGCGGGCAACAAATCCCGGTCGGTCGGATGTTCCGCTGAGGCCATACCGCAATCTTCACTTATTTTGTGTCGCTTTTCAATACGCAAGCGGTGGTTTCGGTTGCGCAAATCGGCTAGCGTTGATGCCATCATGACTCCCACCCCAGAATTCGTCGCAGACACCGCCATCGCACGCCAGGCGCACACCCTGGCCGACGGCCGCGAGCTCATCTATTTCGATGACCCCGACACCACCCTGTCGCCCGACCGGGCTCCCGACCTGCGCGACCTCGGTCCGCGTCCGGCGAACGCGCGCATGCGCCAGGACCCACTCAGCGGCGAATGGGTGTCCATCGCCGCGGCCCGGCAGAACCGGGTGTTCCTGCCGCCGGCGCACCTGGACCCGCTCGCGCCGTCCACCCCGGAGAACCCCTCAGAGGTGCCCAGCAACTACGACGTGGCCGTGTTCGAGAACAAGTCGCCCTCGTTCGGCCCGCTGCTCACCGACGACGACGCGCCCACCGGCCTGGACGATCTGCGCACGATCGGGCTGGGGCGCATCCGCACCTCGGTCGGCCGCTGCGAGGTCGTCTGCTTCAGCCCCGCCACCGAGGGCTCGTTCGGCAGCCTCTCGGTCACCCGCGCCCGCACCGTGATCGAAGCCTGGGCCGAGCGCACCCACGCGCTCTCCCAGATGCCCGGCATCGAGCAGGTGTTCCCGTTCGAGAACCGTGGCGAGGCCATCGGTGTCACGCTGCACCACCCGCACGGCCAGATCTACTCCTACCCGTACGTGACCCCGCGCACCCAGCGGCTGATCGACTCGATCGAGAGCTACGGCCCCACCCTGTTCGCCGACATCCTGGAAAGCGAACAGGCCGGCGAGCGAGTCATCCTGCGGGGCGAGCACTGGACGGCCTTCGTGCCGTTCGCCGCCCGCTGGCCCGTCGAGGTGCACATGCTGCCGCACCGGCAGGTGGCCGACTTCGCCGGCACCACTCTGGCCGAGCGCGACGAGCTCGCGGTGCTGTACCGCCGGCTGCTGCGCGGCATCGACCAGCTCTACTCCACGCCCACCCCGTACATCGGTGCCTGGCACCAGGCGCCGGTGAACGTGCACCGGGACGACATCCGGCTGATGCTGCAGCTCACCAGCCCGCGCCGCGCCGAGGACAAACTGAAGTTCCTGGCCGGCTCCGAGGCCGCCATGGGCGCCTGGATCGGCGACGTGACGCCCGAGCAGGCGGCCGACAACATCCGTGCAGCGATCGCGCGGTCGGACGCCGCCGATGCCGCAGCCACCGACAGCACCACCGGAAAGGCCCACTCGTGAGCGACCACCAGAGCATTCTCAGCGGCTTCCAGGGCCGGTTCGGCCGCGACGCCGACGGCCTGTGGTTCGGCCCCGGCCGGGTCAACCTGATCGGCGAGCACACCGACTACAACGACGGCTTCGTCTTTCCGTTCGCGATCAACCGCCGTGCCGTCGTGGCCCTCGCGGTGCGAGACGACCGGATGCTACGGGTCGCCAGCTCCTTCACCGACGAGGTCGTCGAGATCTCGCTCGACGACCTCTCCCCCGAGACAGTGTCGGGCTGGTCGGCGTATCCGCTCGGCGTGGCCTGGGCCCTCGGCGAACACGGCGCGGACCTCGAAGCGGTGACCGGCTTTGACGCCTACATCGACTCCGACGTGCCGATCGGCGCCGGGCTGTCGTCTTCCGCGGCAATCGAGTGCGCCACCGCCGTGGCCCTCGACGAGGTCTGGAACCTCGGCTTCGACAAGCGGGTGCTCGTGCGGGTGGGGCAGCTGGCCGAGAACCGGGTCGTTGGCGCGCCCACCGGCATCCTGGATCAGTCGGCGTCGCTACTGGGCCAGACGGATGCCGCCGTGTTCCTGGACTGCCGCAGCTTCGAGTCCGAGGTCATCCCGCTCGGCTTCGACGCCGCGGGCCTCGAGCTGCTGGTGATCGACACCAAGGTCAGCCACGCGCACGCCACCGGCGGCTACGCCGACCGACGTGCCTCCTGCGAAAAGGGCGCGGCGCTGATGGGCGTCGGGTCGCTGCGCGACCTCACCGTGGACGACCTGCCGCGGGCCGCGTCGGTTCTCGACGAGGAGACATACCGCCGGGTGCGGCACATCCTCACCGAGAACCAGCGGGTGCTCGACACCGTGCAGGTGCTGCGCGAAGAGGGTCCCAGCGCCATCGGTGCATTGCTGGATGCGTCGCACGCCTCCATGCGCGACGACTTCGAGATCTCGGTCGCCGAGCTCGACCTGGCCGTGGAGACCGCCCGCACCGCCGGCGCCCTCGGGGCCCGCATGACCGGCGGCGGCTTCGGCGGCTCTGCCATCGCGCTCACCCCGCACGCACTGATCCCCGCGGTGCAGCAGGCCGTGTCTTCTGCGTTCGCCGCCGCGGGCTTCACCGCGCCCGACATGTTCGTGGTGCGCGCCGCGGCCGGGGCCGCCCGCCTCGTCTAACGAGACACCATCCGCGATCGAATTGCGGACTTCCCGCCTTCGTTTCACCAGCTAAGGCGGGAAGTCCGCAATTGAGTCTCAGGGCGCCCCGAGTGTCGGTGGCTCGGCTCACGCTGTCCACATGAACGAGCCGACCCCCCACCATCCACGACGTCATCCACACCGTCTTTGGCGGCGCCTTCGACGAGAGCACGGGCATCAGGCGCCGCCGCGTGCAGCAGGTCGAACAGGACCTGCGCGCCGCGCGCAGGCGGCCGAGAGTCTTGGCCAAGATGTCCGTACAGGACCGCGAGCACATGGAGCGCGTGATCGGCCGCGTCACGGATCACCCATCGTCGACCGGCCCGAGATCGAGGGCAGGCAGTCGACGATCCACCCCAGCTTCGAGTGAGTGAGGCTCCGGAGATCCGCCTCGACGACCTGCCCGAGCTGCCGCGGACGGTTCCAGTGTGCCGAAGGCTGGTGGCGGACGCCTATTTCGCCGGAACGACGGGGGTCGCCTCGCCGCCGGTGAGGCGGAGCAGCTCGGCGAACGTGGTGGGGAAGACCGTGTGCGCGTGCCCAGCCGCGGCCCAGACCACGGGGTAATCGGCCAGGTCCTCGTCAACCAGGGTGCGAATCGGCGACGGATGCCCGACGGGCGCGACCCCTCCGATGACCTGCCCGGTGGCCTCTTTCACCAGGTCTTTCGACGCCCGGCCGATGGTGCCGTCAAGCCGCTCCCCCAGCCAAGCCGTGTCCACGCGGTGCGCGCCGGAGGTGAGCACCAGCAGCGGCGCGCCGTCGAGGGTGAAGACCAGTGAGTTCGCGATGGCGCCCACTTCGATGCCCAACGCGGCGGCTGCCGCGACAGCGGTTGTGGCGGCGTCGTCGAACCAGCGGATCTCGGGGTCGAGACCCTGGGCGTTCAGCGCCAGGCGCACTCTGTCGACGGCCGGATGCGCGGTGTTCACCATTCCTGCATCCTAGATGCCCCCCACCTTCCGCCCACCTGGTCGAACGGTCGAAAGGACATGGGCCGATAAATAGGACGCTTTGGGCCTTGGGCTCAAGGGGTCAGCGCAACACGGCGTCGGATTACTAGGGTGGACCCATGACCGCCGACAGTGCCGCCCGCCTCATCACCCTGCCCGACCGTCCGGGGCCCCGGGTGGCCGAGAGCGCATTCGTCGCCGCCGGCGCCGTGCTGGTGGGAACCGTGAGCCTGGCGGAGCACGCGAGCGTCTGGTACAACGCGGTCCTGCGCGCCGAGGCAGAGCCCATCCGCATCGGCGCGCGCTCTAACCTGCAGGACAACGTCTCCTGCCACGTCGACGGCGGGTTCCCGCTGACCGTGGGCCGCGACGTCTCGGTGGGCCACGGTGCCGTGCTGCACGGCTGCACTGTGGAGGACGGCGCCCTGATCGGCATGGCCGCCACGGTGCTCAACGGTGCCGTGATCGGCGCCGGCTCGCTCGTGGCCGCGGGCGCCGTGGTGCTCGAGGGCACCATCGTGCCGCCGGGCTCCCTGGTGGCCGGCGTGCCGGCCAAGGTGCGCCGCGCCCTCACGCCAGAGGAAATCGAGGGCATCCGGCACAACGCCGTGGCCTACCTGGGCCATGCAGCGCTGCATCGCCTCGCGAACTGAGAGCCCCAGAATCGGCGGGATTCTGGGGCCTACCTCACGGTTCGCGGAACGAGACTAGGGCTTGAGCAGGCGCTCGGAGGCCTTGACCACGTTGGCCAGCAGCATCGCGCGGGTCATCGGACCCACGCCACGGGGGTTCGGCGAGAGGTAACCGGCGACTGACGCGACGTCGGGGTGCACGTCTCCGGTGAGGATGCCCTTGCCGGTCTCCGGGTTCTCCACCCTCGTGATGCCCACGTCGAGCACCGCCGCGCCGGGCTTGATCCAGTCGGCCTGCACCAGGTGCGGCACTCCCACGGCGGCCACGACGATGTCGGCGCGGCGTACCTCGGCGGCCAGATCGACGGTGCGGGAGTGGGTGAGGGTGACGGTGGCGTCCAGGCCCTTGCGGGTGAACAGCAGGCCCAGCGGGCGACCCACGGTGAGGCCGCGGCCGATGACGACCACGTTCTTGCCCGCGATCGGCACGTCGTAGCGGCGCAGCAGCTCCACGATGCCGGCCGGGGTGCAGGGCAGCGGCGAGCTGAGCTCCCCCTCGATGCCGAGTACCAGGCGTCCGAGGTTGGTGGGGTGCAGGCCGTCGGCGTCCTTGGCCGGGTCCATCAGCTCGAGCATGGCGTTCTCGTTGTGGCCCACCGGAAGCGGCAGCTGGATGATGTAGCCGGTGACCTCACGGGCGGCGTTGAGGTCGGCAATCGCGGCGCGCACATCCGCCGACGTGGCGGAGCCGGGCAGGTCGACGCGGATCGACTCGATGCCCACCTCGGCGCAGTCCCGGTGCTTGCCGGCCACGTAGGAGCGCGAGCCCGGGTCGTCGCCGACGAGCAGGGTGCCGAGGCCGGGCACAGAGCCCAGCGCGGCCAACGCGCGTACGCGCTCGGTGAGTTCAAGCTTGACCTGGGTCGCGGTGGCGACGCCGTCGAGGGTGAGTGCGGTCATGCGACATCCGATCTGTTGGTAGTACTGCGCGCCGGCCCCAGCCTGGGGCCACGCGCCAATCGGGCAGCGGCCCTGCCGGCCCCCGACGCGGGGGCGGCGAAGTGCTGCCGGGTGCGGGCGGTGACGGATGCGCTGACGCTAGTGGCCGCATCCGTCACGACCCGACGGACCTACTGGGACAGGCCGGGGTAGAGCGGGAACGCGTCGGTGAGGCCCTTCACCCGAGCGCGGAGCGCGGGGATGTCGGCGCCGGGCTTGAGCGCTTCGGCGATGACGTCGGACACGACGGTGAACTCGGCGTCGCCGAATCCACGCGTGGCCAGGGCCGGCGTGCCGATGCGCAGGCCCGAGGTCACCATCGGCGGGCGCGGGTCGAAGGGCACCGAGTTGCGGTTGACGGTGATGCCCACCTCGTGCAGGGCGTCTTCGGCCTGCTGGCCGTTGATCTCCGAGTTGCGGAGATCGGCGAGCACCAAGTGCACGTCGGTGCCGCCGGTGAGCACGTCGATGCCCGCCGCGCGGGAGTCGTCGGCGGTGAGCCGGTCGGCCAGGATGCGGGCGCCGCGGAGGGTGCGCTCCTGGCGTTCCTTGAACTCGGGCAGCGCGGCGAGCTTGAACGCGGTGGCCTTGGCGGCGATCACGTGCATGAGCGGGCCGCCCTGCTGGCCGGGGAACACGTTGGAATTGAGCTTCTTCGCCAGCGCGGTGTCGCGGGAGAGGATGAAGCCCGAGCGCGGACCGGCGAGGGTCTTGTGCACGGTGCTGGAGACGACGTCGGCGTACGGCACCGGCGACGGGTGCAGTCCGGCGGCGACGAGTCCGGCGAAGTGGGCCATGTCGACCCAGAGCTTGGCGCCCACCTCGTCGGCGATGGCGCGGAACGCGGCGAAGTCGAGCTGGCGGGGGTAGGCCGACCAGCCGGCGATGATGACCTGCGGCTTGTGCTCGAGCGCCTTGTCGCGCACGACGTCCATGTCCACTCGGAAGGTCTCCGGGTCGACGCCGTAGGCGACCGGGTTGTAGAGCTTGCCGGAGAAGTTGAGCTTCATGCCGTGGGTGAGGTGGCCGCCGTGCGCCAGCTCCAGACCCAGGATGGTGTCGCCGGGGGTGGCGATCGCGGAGAGCACCGCGGCGTTGGCGGTGGCACCGGAGTGCGGCTGCACGTTCGCGTATTCGGCGCCGAACAGGCTCTTGGCCCGGTCGATGGCGAGCTGCTCGGCCACGTCGACGTACTCGCAGCCGCCGTAGTAGCGACGGCCGGGGTAGCCCTCGGCGTACTTGTTGGTGAGCACCGAACCCTGCGACTGCAGGATGGCGCGGGGCACGAAGTTCTCGCTGGCGATCATCTCGAGGTAGTCGCGTTGGCGACCGAGCTCCTGCTCGAGGATCGCGGCGATCTCGGGGTCGACGACCTCGAGGGGCTCGTTGAAGGTGGAGGGTACGGAACTGGTAAGCACACTGTCGGACACGGGAAAACTCCTTGAGACTATCGATGGATGTGTCGTGGCCCAGGCGTGCGGTCACTAACCGTGTCAGTCGCTCCCCGATGGTGACCCATCTTTCGTGCTACGCCAGTCGCGACCCGGCAATACTATCAGCCGCGTGCGTTCCGAAGCTCGTCGATCACGAGCAGATCGGGCCGCAGGTGGTCGGTCTGGTAGGAGGCGCGGGCCACGAGGTGCGCGGCCATCGGAGCGGTGAGCGCCTGGAAGAGCACGATCGCGACCACCAGGGTCACGGTGCCGACACTGAAATTGGTCACCGCGATGTCCAGGGTGACCGCCATGAGGCCGAGGATCTGCGGCTTGGTGGCGGAGTGCAGCCGGGTGAGCACATCGGGGAAGCGCAGCAGGCCGACGCCGGCCGCGAGGCACATCAGGGCGGCGAGAAGCACAAGGACCGCGGTGACCACGTCGCTCCAGAGGGCGTTCATGCGCGGTTCCGGCCGGGCAGGAATCGGGCGACGCTGAGCGAACCGAGCACGGCGAACAGGGCCAGCACCAGTAGCACCGGCAGGTTGTCGGTGTGCCGGTTGAACGCCATCTCGGCGCCCAGCGCGCAGATGATGGTGGCGACGAGCACGTCGGAGGCGATCACCCTGTCGAGCACCGATGGTCCGCGGATGATGCGGTAGACGGCGGCGAGGGCGCCGGCGCCGAACATGAGGCCGGCGACGATCGCGACGATATCCATGGGGGTCATGCCGGGGCTCCGTTCTGGGGGTCCGTGGGGGTGTGCGGCCCGGCCGACCGGTCGAGGCCGTGGCGCAGGTCTTCTTCGGCGCGCACCCTGGAGACCCGCTCGACGTCTTCGGCGGAGCCGAACGCCAGCACGATGCGTCGCTCGGTGGCCAGCACCCGGGCCCGGAACTTCTGGGTCGCCGCCACGTCGTGCATGTTGATCACGTGCAGGTACAGGGTGGAGTCGAGCCGTTCGATGTCGACCACGATGGAGCCGGGCACGATGGAGGTGGCCACGGCGGTCCAGGTGAGGATGAGGTCGCTGCGGGTGCGCAGGTGCACCGCGACGATGGCGTTGCTCGGGGTGTAGGTGGGGCCCAGGGCGAGCCAGGACACGTCGACGGAGGCGCGCACGATGTCGAAGAGCAGCTTGCCGAACAGCCAGGCGCTGCGCCAGAGGTTGATTCGGCCGCTCAGTTGCACGGCCGGCAGGTAGAAGACGATGGAGACGACAGCGGCGAAGATCACCCCGGTGAGCAGGTTCAGCCAGGAGAATTTGCCCCATAGCAGCGCCCAGAGCAGCACCAGGCCAAGGAACAGCGGCAATTGGTTCAGGGCGGCGGCGAGGCGCTCCCGGCGCGCGCTCACGGGGCACCGCCGGGGAAGACGGCGTCGATGTAGGTCGACGGCTCTTCGATGTTCGCGGCGGCGCGGGCGGCGAGGTCGAAGGCGGGGCCGGCGAAGACGGTGAGGCACACCGTGAGCGCCAGCATGGTCGCGGTGGCCGCGGTCATCAGCGGTGATGTGGTCTTGGTCAGCACGGTGCCCTCGTCGTGCGGGTCGTCCTGCAGGGCGCTGAGCATGGCGGAGTCGTAGTTTTCCACGTCGCGACGCGGCCGCCAGAACGCCATGTTCCAAGCCCGGGCCAGCGCGTACAGGGTCAGCAGCGACGTCGCCGCACCGCCGGCGAGCAGCAGGTAGTTCAGGCCCCCGCCGACCTGCACGCCCGCGTCGAACAGGGCTACCTTGCCGAGGAAGCCGGAGAACGGCGGGATGCCGCCGAGGTTCATCGCCCCGATGAAGAACAGGATGGCGACGAACGGGGCGGCCTTGAGCATCCCGCCGAGCCTGGCCAGCGAGGTGGTGCCGCCAATGCGCTCGATAAGCCCGGCGCACAGGAACAGTGTCGTCTGGATCATGATGTGGTGCACGACGTAGTAGATGGTGGCCCCGATCGCCGCCTCGGTGCCGATGGCGATGCCGAAGATCATGTAGCCGATGTGGCTGACCAGGGTGAACGAGAGCAGTCGTTTGATATCGGCCTGGGCCAGCGCGCCGAGGATGCCGATGACCATGGTGAGCAGGGCCACGATCATCAGCGGCACCTGCAGTCGGTTGTCGGGGAAGAGCAGCGTCTGGGTGCGCAGGATCGCGTAGACGCCCACCTTGGTGAGCAGTCCGGCGAACACCGCCGTGACCGGGGCCGGCGCCGTCGGGTAGGAGTCCGGCAACCAGAACGAGAGCGGGAACACCGCCGCCTTGACGCTGAAGGCGATGAGCAGCATCAGCCCGAGGATCAGCTGCACGTCGCCGGGCAGCTCCGGGATGCGTTCGGCCAGCAGCGCCAGCGTGACGGTGCCGGTGGCGCCGTAGATCAGGGCGATGGCGGAGAGGAACAGGATCGAGGAGACCAGGCTCACGACGATGTAGGTCACGCCGGCGCGGATGCGTGCACCGGTGCCGCCGAGGGTGAGCAGCACGTAACTGGCCGAGAGCAGCATCTCGAAGCCCACGTACATGTTGAACAGGTCACCGGCGATGAACGCGTTGAACAGCCCTGCCGCCAGGACCAGGTAGGTGGGGTGGAAGATCGACACCGGGGTCTCTTGGTCGCCCTCCACGATGCCCTGGCCGACGGCGAAGAGCAGCACGCCCAGCAGCATCAGCGCCGAGACTATGAGCATGATCGCCGACAACCTGTCGACGACGAGCACGATGCCCCACGGCGCCTGCCAGTCGCCCACGTGCACCACGGCGGGTCCCTGCTGGTCGACGAGCACCAGCAGGATGGCGCTGATCACCACGACGGCCGCCAGCGAGAACACGCTCACCGCCACCTGGTAGCGCGAGCGGCGGCCGAGGGCGAGGGTGAGCGCGGCGCCGAGCAGCGGGATGGCGACCACGAGGGGCACGAGTATGTTCATCAGGTGCCGGCCTCCCGGTCGCTGTTGCCGGTGTTGTCGGCTCCGCTGCTGTCGTCGTCGCTGCCGTCCTCGCTGGCGTCGAGCGACGCCTGCACGGCGGCCTCGTCGTCGGTGGAGGAGCGGAAGGTGACCTCGGAATCCCCGGAGGTCTCCGCGGCGTGCTCGTCGGTGAGGGTGTCGCCCTCGTCGCCGAGCTGGGCCAGCCACCAGGACCGGTAGATCAGCGCGAGCAGCAGTGCGGTGATGCCGAAGTTGATCACGATCGCGGTGAGCATCAGCACCTGCGGAACCGGGTCTGCCATGGTGTCGTCCAGGGACGTGCCGGTGACGATCGGTGAGCTGCCGGGCCGGCCGCTCATGATGAAGATGAGCAGGTTGGTGGCGTTGCCCACGAGCAGGAATCCGATCAGCACCCGGGTGAGGCTGCGCTCGAGCATGATGTAGATGCCCGCGGCGTACATCACCGCCATCACGATCACCAGGGTCAGGGAGGCGCTCATCGCCGGTCTCCTTCCGGTGCGTTACGGCTCTCGCCGGCCGGCTGAGTGATCGGGGCCGTGTCAGGTCCGGTGCCGGGCGCGGGCGCCTCGGCGGGGGTCCACTCCGACGACGCGTCGAAGCCGAGAGCGTCGCCGGCGTCGCTGGAGGCGTTGCCGATCGGTGGCACGGTGGAGTGGTCTTCTCCGTCGTCGCCGGGTTCGTCGAGTTCGCTCTGCCGGTCGATCTCGCTGCCGAGGCTGCGGAGGATGTCGAGGACCAGGCCGATGACCACGAGGTACACGCCGATGTCGAAGATGCTGGAGGTGCCGAAGGAGAGGTGGCCGAGCACCGGCAGGTCCGCCTCGAAGTACGCCGACTCCAGCGGGATCCCGGTGACGAACAGCGATCCCACGGCCGTGCCGACGGCGAGCACCACGCCGAGTCCCAGGATTTTGCCCGGGTCGATCGGGGCGGCTTCGCCCAATTCGTACCGGCCGCCGGCCAGGTACCTGGCCACCAGGGCCAAGCCCGCCAGCAGGCCGCCGGCGAAGCCGCCGCCGGGCAGGTTGTGGCCGGCGAAGAGCAGGTAGATCGACACGATGATGGCCGGGTGGAACAGCAGCCGCACCAGCACCTCGATGATGATCGACCGGTTCTCGGCCGACTGGGTGCGACCGCCGAGCAGCCAGGACTGGCGGGTCACGGCGTGGCCGGCGGAGCTCGCGTGCGGGTCGGCCACGACGCGGCGGCGGTTCTTCGGCTCGCGGCGTTTGCGGGACTCGCGGAGCCTGGGCATTTCTGTGCTGCGACCGGACACGAACAGCAGGCTCGCGACGCCGGTGGCCACCACGATGAGCACTGAGATCTCGCCCATGGTGTCCCAGGCCCGGATGTCGACGAGCATCACGTTGACGATGTTGTTGCCGTGGCCCTCTTCGACGGCCAGCCTGGGCAGTTCCGCGGCGATGCTCTGCGCCTGGCGGGCGCCGAGGGAGATGACCGCGATGGTGCCCATCACGATGCCAACGAGGGCGCCGATGATCGCCCGCCGGCGACGGTGCATCGGGCGGTTGTGCTCGGCGATGCGGCTGGGCAGCCGGCGGAGCACGAGCACGAAGACCACGAGGGTGATCGATTCGACGAGCGCCTGGGTGAGCGCCAGGTCGGGGGCGCCGTGGAAGGCGAACAGGGCGACCAGGCCGTAGCCGGTGACGCCGGCCAGCAGCACCGCGGTCATCCGCTGCCCGACCCTGGCGGCCATCACGGTGGCGATGATCATGACCAGGCCGATGATCACCTGCCCCGGGTAGTCCCAGAGCACGATGGCGTCGGGCCAGGTGCGGTTGACGAAGGACGCCGCGCCCAGCGCGAGCACGAACACCACGAGGATGGTGGACAGGTACTGCGGCAGACCGCCTCGCTGGGCGAGGTGGGTGGTGCGGGCGGCCACCCTGTCGATGAATCGCACGGTGTGGCCATAGCCGTGGCCGGCGTCCACCCAGGCGGGCACGGCGGCCTGCCAGCGGGCCACCCGCTTGCGCTGGGCGAAAATGACCAGGCCCAGCAGCACCACGATCGTGCTGAGCAACAGGGCCGGTTCGAACCCGTGCCAGAGCGCCAGGTGGTAATCGCCGCCGCCGGGCACGGTGTCGGCGTACGCGGCCAGCATCGGGTCGAGCAGCATAACGAATGGGCCCAGCAGCACGGTGGCGACCGAGAGGATGCCGGGGGCCAGAGCGAAGTCCCACCGACTGGCGTGCAGGGGGGTGTCGCTGATCACCGGGCGGGTGCCGAACGCGCCCCAGAAGAACTTGGCGCTGTAGGCGACGGTGAGCACCGAACCGAGCGCGGTACCGGCCAGGGCGATCCAGCCCCAGCCGTCGCCGGCCAGGCCGGCCTCGAGGAACGCGGTGAACACCGACTCCTTGGCGACGAAACCCAGGAGCGGCGGCAGGCCGGCCATCGACGCGACGGCGATGAGGGCGATGGCGGCGAGCGCCGGTTCGCGGCGGCCGATCCCCGAGAGCTTGCGCCAGTCGCGGGTACCGGCGCGGTGGTCGATGATGCCGACCACGAGGAACAGGGTGGCCTTGTACAGCGCGTGGGCGAGCAGCAGCGCCGCCCCGGCGAGGGCAGCGTCGCGGGTGCCGAAGCCGACGACGACCATGAGGAAGCCGAGCTGGCTGACGGTGCCGTAGGCGAGCATCAGCTTGATGTCGTGTTGGCGCAGCGACCGCCAGGCGCCGACGAGCATGGTCCAGATGCCGATGGTGACCAGCACCGGCAACCAGCCCGGCGAGTCCGCGTAGCCAGGCGCGAACCGGGCGGTGAGGTAGATGCCGGCCTTCACCATCGCGGCGGCGTGCAGGTAGGCGCTCACCGGGGTGGGCGCGGCCATCGCGGCGGGAAGCCAGAAGTGGAACGGGATCAGAGCCGACTTCGACAGCGCACCGACCAGGATCAGCAGCACCGCCCAGATCGCGATCGGGGTCCCGCTGGGTTCGGCGACGATCGCGGCCAGCGAGGTGGTGCCGGCGTCGACGGAGATCATCACAACGCCGATGAGCATCACCAGGCCGCCGAAGGTGGTCACCAGCAGGGCCTGCAGGGCGGCACCGCGGCTTTCCCGTTTGGTCGTGTAGTGCCCGATCAGCAGGTAGGAAAGCACGCTGGTGATCTCCCAGAACATGAACATCACCAGGATGTCGTCAGCGGTGACCAGACCGTACATGGTTCCGGCGAAGGCGAGCAGCAGCGCGGCGAACCGGCCCAGGCTGGGCTCGTCGGCGTCGAAGTAGCGAGCGCAATAGATGAGCACCAGCGCACCGACACCGGTGACGACGAGGGCCAGCAGCCACGCGAGCGCATCCACCCGGAAGGACAGACTGATGCCCAGCTGCGGGATCCACGGCAGGCTCTGGGTGACGGCGCCGCCGACGGTGACCACGCTCGTCTGGGTGAGGGTGTAGCCGAACGCCACAGTGGGCAGGATGGCCACGACATAAAAAACGCGCAACCCGATCAGGCGGGTGAGCGTGGGAGTGAGAACGGAAACGAGCAGGAAGACCAGGAGAATTGTCGCCATGGGGCCTCCCGGCTCTCTGTAAAAGAGTGTCGTCTCTACGGTCAGAGTGTCGCTGCCCAGTCTACAGGAGGGGTCTTTCGACCCTGACCGTTGAGCATCCGTCGACTAGTGTTGCCGCAAACCCCAGATCGGATGCTCCACGTGACCACTCGCACCACAGGGCCAGACCGCCCCGAGAACTCGCCCGCACGCACCAGCGCCACCCCGCACCGCTCCGGCCACGAGGAAACCCCGCTCGAGCACATCGACGACGCCCTGAGCGTGCACGAGGACCAGGGCCTGCACAAGGGCCTCAAGGCCAGGCACGTGCAGATGATCGCGATCGGCGGCGCCATCGGCACCGGCCTGTTCCTCGGCGCGGGCGGCCGGCTGGCCATCGCCGGTCCCGCCCTGGTGTTCGTGTACGCGATCTGCGGCTTTTTTGCGTTCCTGATCCTGCGGGCGCTCGGCGAGCTGGTGCTGCACCGGCCGACCTCCGGCTCCTTCGTGTCGTATGCGCGGGAGTTCTTCGGGGAGAAGACCGCGTTCGTGACCGGCTGGCTGTACTGGCTGAACTGGGTGATGACCGCGATTGTGGACGTGACCGCGGTGGCGCTGTACATGAACTTCTTCGGCAAGTACTGGGCCCCGTTCGGCGACGTGCCACAGTGGCTGTTCGCGCTGCTGGCCCTCGCCGTGGTGCTGGGCCTCAACCTGCTCTCGGTGAAGGTGTTCGGTGAGCTGGAATTCTGGTTCGCCCTGATCAAGGTCGTCGCCATCGTGGTGTTCCTGATCGTGGGCACCTGGATGGTCATCTTCGGCACCCCGGTGGAGGGCGCGACGGTGGGCTTCTCCCTGATCGCCGACAACGGCGGCTGGCTGCCCAACGGCCTGCTCGCGTCGGTGCTCGTGGTGCAGGGCGTGGTCTTCGCCTACGCCTCGATCGAACTGATCGGCACGGCCGCCGGCGAGACCGAGAACCCCGAGAAGGTGATGCCCAAGGCCATCAACACGGTGATCGTGCGCATCGCGGTCTTCTACGTCGGGTCGGTCCTGTTGCTCTCGCTGTTGTTGCCGTACACGGCATACGAGGCCGGCGTGAGCCCCTTCGTGACGTTCTTCGGTTCGATCGGTGTCGAGGGCGTCGACGTGATCATGAACCTCGTTGTCCTCACCGCAGCGCTGTCCTCACTGAATGCCGGCCTGTATTCCACCGGACGCATCCTCCGGTCGATGTCCCTGGCCGGGTCGGCCCCCCGGTTCGCCGACAAGGTGAGCCGCAATGGGGTGCCGTTCGGCGGCATCCTGCTCACCGGTGTCGTCACCCTGCTCGGCGTGGCCCTGAACGCGCTTGTTCCCGACGAGGCGTTCGAGATCGTGCTGAACATGGCCGCGATCGGCATCATCAGCGCCTGGGGCATGATCGTGCTCTGCCAGCTGCGGTTGCAGGCGTGGGCGAAGGCGGGCATCCTCACCCGGCCGGCGTTCCGGATGCCCGGAGCCCCGTTCACCGGGTACCTCACGCTGGCCTTCCTCGCGACGGTGCTCGTGCTGATGGCGTTCGACTGGCCGGTCGGCACCCTCACCATCAGCTCGCTCGGCCTGATCATCCCGGCGCTGATCCTGGGCTGGTTCGCCTGCCGTGGCCGGATCCTCGAGATCGCGGCAGCTCGGCCGCCGCTGCCCACCGCCAAACGCTAGGCCGGTCCGCCCCGCCAACTGTTGCCCGTGCGGACAAGTGCACCCGGTACGCCGGGGGTGGATTCAACTGGTCGATGCAACACCGCTGTTTTCTTGGTCTGAGAGTAGCTGATGCAGGGCTTCTCGCGGGGTGGCTG
>NZ_SOGI01000015.1:0-102252 GCF_004403385.1 Cryobacterium sp. TMT4-31 | reverse complement strand
CCGACGACGAACCTCACGCGGAAACCCAACACGACCACCCATAACCAACACCTCAATCAATCAGGTGTTGCAACGACCCCCTGAACCCAAGGGGCGCAAATGTCCGCTTCGGGCACAGTTACGAGACGCGAGGGAGGCTAGGCCGGCGGGGTGGGGGTGATGCCGAACTGGGCCAGGCCCGCGGCGCCGCCGTCTTCGGCGGTGAGCACCCAGATGCCGTCCTTGTGCACGGCGACGCTGTGCTCCCAGTGCGCGGCAGCCTTGCCGTCGCTGGTGGCGACGGTCCAGTCGTCGTCACGGGTGTAGGTCTCGATGTCGCCGAGCACCACCATCGGCTCGATCGCCACGACCAGGCCGGGCTTCACGTCCGGGCCCTTCTGGCGCACCCGGTAGTTGAACACCGGCGGTGCCTCGTGCATCGACTTGCCGATGCCGTGGCCCACGTAGTCGGTGAGAATCCCGTAGCTGCCTTGCGATTCGATGTAGTCCTCGATGGCCTCGCCGACCTCGTTGAGGTGCCGCGCCTCGGCCAGGCGGGCGATGCCGTGCCAGAGCGACTGCTCGGTCACCCGCGAGAGTTCCTCGCGCTCGGCGACGAGCTCGGGCCGCGACGGGTCCGGCAGCACGAAGGTGAATGCCGCGTCGCCGTTCCAGCCGTCGATGATCGCGCCACTGTCGATTGACACGATGTCGCCGGCACCGAGCACTCGACCATTGGGGATGCCATGCACCACGTCGTCGTTCACCGAGGCGCACACCGTGTGGAAGTAGCCCTGCTCGAGCTTGAAGTTGGGCCGGCCGCCCAACGCCACGATGGCCGCCTCAGCGGCGGCATCCAGCTCGAGGGTAGTGACGCCCACCTGCATGGCTTCCCGCGCCGCCACGAGCGACGCAGCGGTCGCCAGGCCGGGGGCCAGCATCAGGCGCATCTGCGCCGGGGACTTGTAGATGGAGCGGCGAAGGGCCACGGTCATACCTGCAAACTAAGTCGTCGTACGGAGCCGGCGCCGGAGAGCGCCCGGGTGAGAAAACGAAAGGGCGCCGACCGAAGCCGACGCCCCATCACAGCAAATCTAGACGGATGCCGCCACGGCGTCGGTGGGACCGACGGCGTGCAGACCGCGTTCGGCCAGCGCGGCCACGATACGGTCGGTGACCTGGTCGACGGCACCGAGGCCGTCGATGGTGACCACGACGCCGCGCTTGTCGTACAGGTCGATGAGCGGTGCGGTCTGCTCTTCGTAGACGTCGAGACGGTGCCGGATGACCTCGGCGGTGTCATCCGCGCGGCCCTGCTCGGCGGCCCGTTTGAGCAGCCGGGCGACGACCTCGTCGGTGTCCGCGACGATCTGCACCACGGCGTCGAGCGAGGTGCCTTCGGCGTCGAGCAGGCGGTCGAGCTCGAGCACCTGGTCGGTGGTGCGCGGGTAGCCGTCGAGCAGGAAACCACCACGGGCATCCGGCTCCTGGAGGCGGTCGGCGACGATCTCGTTGGTCAGCGAGTCGGGCACGTACTTGCCGGCCTCGATGAACGCCTTGACCTTCAGGCCCAGCTCGGTTTCGGTCTTCACGTTGTGACGGAAGATATCGCCGGTGGAGATGGCGGGAATGCCGAAGGCTTCGGCCAGGCGCACGGCCTGAGTGCCCTTGCCGGCCCCGGGGGGTCCGATCACGAGAAGACGGGTCATCGCAGGAGCCCTTCGTAGTGGCGCTGTTGCAGCTGGGAGTCGATCTGCTTGACCGTCTCCAGGCCGACGCCGACGATGATCAGGAGGCTGGCGCCACCGAACGGGAAGTTCTGGTCGGCGCCGATCAGCGAGAAAGCGATCAGCGGGATCAGCGCGATGAGGCCGAGGTAGAGGGCACCGGGCAGAGTCACGCGGGTGAGCACGTAGTCGAGGTACTCGGCGGTGGGCCGGCCGGCACGGATGCCGGGGATGAAGCCGCCGTACTTCTTCATGTTGTCGGCGACCTCTTCAGGGTTGAAGGTGATCGCGACGTAGAAGTAGGTGAAGCCCACGATGAGCAGGAAGTAGAACGCCATGTACAGCGGGTGGCTGCCCTGTGTGAGGTTGTTGGTGACCCAGGTGACCCAGGCCTGCGGCGTCTCGCCGGCGGCGGGCTGGTTGAACTGGGCGATCAGGGCCGGCAGGTACAGCAGCGACGATGCGAAGATGACGGGCACAACGCCGGCCATGTTCACCTTGATCGGGATGTAGGTGTTGTTGCCGCCGTAGGTACGGCGACCCACCATGCGCTTGGCGTACTGCACCGGGATGCGGCGCTGCGACTGTTCGACGAAAACCACACCCGCTACGACCACGAGGCCGATCGCGAGGACGACCAGGAAGATCTCGATGCCCTTCTGCTGGGCGATGGAGATCAGCGAGTTGGGGAACTGGGCAGCGATCGACGTGAAGATCAGCAGCGACATTCCGTTGCCGATGCCGCGCTCGGTGATCATCTCACCCATCCACATGATCACGCCGGTACCGGCGGTCATGGTGATGACCATCAGCATGATGGCGTACCAGGCGTCGTTGGTGAGCAGCTGGGAGCACTCGGAGGAGGCCGAGGTGCCGAACAGGGCGCCGCTGCGGGCCACGGTGATCAGCGTGGTCGACTGCAGGATGCCCAGGGCGATGGTGAGGTACCGGGTGTACTGCGTGAGCTTGGACTGGCCCGCCGCACCCTCCTTGTAGAGGGTCTCGAAGTGTGGAATCACCACGCGCAGCAGCTGCACGATGATGGAGGCCGTGATGTACGGCATGATCCCCAGCGCGAAGACTGACAGCTGCAGCAGGGCGCCACCGCTGAACAGGTTCACGAGCTCGTAGAGGCCGCTCGTTCCCTGGTTCGCTGCAAGACAGGCTTGCACGTTGCCGAAGTCCACGAACGGGGCGGGGATGAACGAGCCCAGACGGAACAGGGCGACGATGCCCAGGGTGAACCCGATCTTCTTACGAAGGTCCGGCGTGCGGAATATCCGCGCAATGGCGCTAAACAAAAAAGGCCTCCAGTTAGTAACAAAGAACGAGCTTGCCGAGTCAGCACCAGCGCTTTAATCGCTGGGCAGGCTCGACAAGCTCGATCTCGTCTACGGGTCTTACTACTTGATCGAGCCACCTGCTGCGACGATCTTCTGCTCTGCTGAGCGGGAGACCTTATCGACTGCAACAGTCAGCTTAACCGCAATGTCACCATTGCCGAGAACCTTGACCTTCTCGTTGTCGCGAACGGCACCCTTGGCGACCAGCGAAGCGATGGTTACATCGCCGCCGGTCGGGTACAGCTCGGCGAGGCGCTCCAGGTTTACAACCTGGTACTCGACGCGGAACGGGTTCTTGAACCCGCGCAGCTTCGGGGTGCGCATGTGCAGCGGCATCTGCCCACCCTCGAAGCCGATACGCACGGTGTAGCGCGCCTTGGTGCCCTTGGTTCCACGACCCGCGGTCTTACCCTTGGATCCTTCACCACGGCCAACGCGCTGCTTGTCCTTCTTCGATCCGGGCGCGGGACGAAGGTGGTGCACCTTCAGTACCTGCGGACGGACCTCAGTGGGCTCAGTCGGCGCGGCGGCCTTCTTAGCGGCAACAGTCTTGGCCGGAGCCTTGGCTGCAGCAGCCTTCGTGGTCGTCGCCTTGGGGGCGGCGGCCTTCTTAGCGGCGGGCTTGGTTGCTACCTTCTCGGTAGCTTCCTTCTCGTCAGCCATTAGTCAATCTCCTCGACCTTCACAAGGTGAGCAACGGTGTTGACGTAGCCACGGTTCTGCGAGTTGTCCTCGCGGATCGTGACGGCGCCAATGCGACGCAGGCCCAGGCTGCGCAGTGTGTCGCGCTGGTTCTGCTTCTCACTAATTTTGGACTTGATCTGCGTAATCTTCAGCTGAGCCATTAGGCACCTGCCTTCGCGCTTGCGGCGGCTGCTGCTGCAGCCGCGTCGGCACGCAGAAAACGGGCCGGAGCCACGTCTTCGTAGGGAAGGCCACGGCGAGCCGCGACTGCACGAGGCTCTTCGAGCTGGTGCAGGGCCTCCACCGTGGCGTGCACGATGTTGATGGTGTTCGACGAACCGAGCGACTTGCTCAGAACGTCGTGGATGCCGGCGCATTCGAGTACGGCGCGCACCGGGCCACCGGCGATAACGCCGGTACCTGCTGCGGCCGGACGGAGAAGAACGACTCCGGCAGCTGCTTCACCCTGAACGGGGTGCGGGATGGTCAGGCCGACGCGGGGAACGCGGAAGAAGTTCTTCTTCGCTTCCTCGACGCCCTTGCTGATTGCGGTCGGGACCTCGCGGGCCTTACCGTAACCAACGCCTACCAGGCCGTTACCGTCTCCGACGACGACCAGAGCGGTGAAGCTGAAGCGACGACCACCCTTGACGACCTTGGAAACACGGTTGATCGTGACGACGCGCTCGAGGAACTGGCTCTTCTCGGCGTCACGGCTTCCGCGCTCACGGTTCGGGCTGCGCTCACGGCCACCACGGCGAGCCTCACGAGGCTCGTTCTGCGGCGGCGTGGTCGAAGCTGCGGTTTCCACCGGAACTTCAGTGACGACGTCAGCTTCCTTCGCTGCTGCGGTGCTACTGGATTCAGTGCTCACAGGTCCAACCCTCCCTTTCGGGCTCCTTCGGCGATGGCTGCGACGCGTCCTGCGTACTTGCTGCCACCACGGTCAAATACGACGGCTTCGATACCGGCGGCTTTGGCGCGCTCGGCGACGAGCTCGCCGACCTTGTGCGCCTTGGCGGTCTTGTCACCATCGAAGGTGCGCAGACCGGTTTCGAGAGTCGACGCCGACGCGAGGGTGAAACCCTTGCTGTCGTCAACGACCTGCACGAATACGTGGCGAGCCGAGCGGGTGACGACGAGACGCGGACGAAGCGCGGTCCCCTCGATCTTCTTGCGAAGACGTGCGTGCCTGCGTCCGCGGGCAGCCGACTTGCTTTTTCCTCTAGTTCCGAGACCCATGGTTACTTACCACTCTTTCCGGCCTTGCGGCGAACAATCTCGCCGGCGTAACGCACACCCTTACCCTTGTAGGGCTCAGGCTTGCGAATCTTACGGATGTTTGCGGCAACCTCACCGACGGCCTGCTTGTCGATACCGCTGACCGTGAGCTTGTTAACGCCCTCGACGGTCAGGGAGATACCAACGGGCGGCTCAATGAGGACCGGGTGCGAGAAGCCAAGGGCGAACTCAACGGAGGTGCCCTTCTGCGCAACGCGGTAACCGGTACCGACGATCTCGAGTCCCTTGGTGTAACCCACGGTGACGCCGATGATCTGGTTGGCGATCAGGGTACGGGTCAGTCCGTGCAGCGAACGCGAAGCGCGCTCGTCGTCGGGACGCGTGACCAGAACCTGGCCATCGGTGACCTGAACCTCGATGGGGTTGGCGACGGTGAGCGCGAGCTCACCCTTCGGACCCTTGACGCTAACGGCCTGGCCGTTAGCTTCGACCGTGACACCCGCGGGGATCTCGATCGGAAGTCTTCCAATACGTGACATTGTCGGCTACCACACGTAGGCGAGAACTTCTCCGCCTACGCCCTTCTTCTCAGCCTGGCGGTCGGTGAGCAGACCGCTGGAGGTGGACAGGATGGCAACGCCGAGGCCGCCGAGAACCGTGGGGATCTCAGTCGACTTTGCGTACACGCGCAGGCCGGGCTTGGAAACCCGCTTGATGCCGACGATGGAACGCTCGCGGTTGGGGCCGAACTTGAGGTTCAGCGTGAGGGTCTTTCCGACCTCTGCATCCTTGACATCCCAGGCAGAGATGTAACCCTGTGCCTTGAGGATGTCTGCGATGTGCGCCTTGAGCTTGCTGTGCGGCATCGACACTGTGTCGTGGTACGCCGAGTTAGCGTTGCGCAGTCTGGTCAGCATATCTGCGACCGGATCTGTCATTGTCATTTGTGGTGCCTTTCTCGCCTGGTTTCGTGCACCCGTTACACGGATGACGACCTGTGGTGGTGGAGGGGGCCGAACGGTTGTCCGGCCCCCGGGGTAAAGCTAGTTTAGGAGTTCTCGGCCGTCTTGAACGGGAAGCCGAGCGCCTTGAGCAGCGCGCGACCCTCGTCGTTGTTCTTGGCGGTCGTCACAACAGTGATGTCCATACCGCGAACACGGTCGATCCGGTCCTGGTCGATCTCGTGGAACATGACCTGCTCCGTGAGACCGAACGTGTAGTTGCCGGCGCCGTCGAACTGCTTGTCCGAGAGGCCGCGGAAGTCGCGGATACGGGGCAGGGCGAGGCTGAGCAGCCGGTCGAGGAACTCCCACATGCGGTCGCCACGAAGTGTGACGTGCGTGCCAATGGGCTGTCCTTCACGCAGTTTGAACTGCGCGATGGACTTGCGTGCCTTGGTGACCTGCGGCTTCTGGCCGGTGATCTTGGTGAGGTCGGCGACGGCGCCATCCATGATCTTGCCGTCGCGTGCTGCCTCGCCGACACCCATGTTGACGATGATCTTCGTCAGGTTGGGTACCTGGTGGACGTTGGTGAAACCCAGGTCCTTGGCGAGCTGCAGGGAGATCTCTTCGCGATACTTCTGCTTGAGACGCGGCAGAACGACGGGCTTTGCGCCCTCGGTTGCGATGTCAGTCATTAGAGGTCCTTACCTGACTTCTTGGCGTAACGAACGCGGACCGTCTTGGTGACGCCGTCCTTCGTTACCTCTTCGAGACGGAACCCGACCTTGGTCGGCTTCTTGGTCTCCGGGTCGACGAGCGCGACGTTGGAAGCGTGAATCGATGCTTCCACAGTCTCGATGCCGCCGGTCTTGGAGCCGCGCTGGGTCTGGCCGACGCGAACGTGCTTCTTGACGAAGTTGATTCCTTCGATCAGGACGCGGTTCTTCTCGACCTGTACCTCGAGCACACGACCCTGCTTGCCACGGTCTCCGCCGCGAGCCTGGGTGCGGCCGGTGATGACCTCTACGAGGTCACCCTTCTTGATTCTGGCCATGATTTAGATAACCTCCGGTGCCAACGAAATGATCTTCATGAACTTCTTGTCGCGGAGTTCGCGACCGACCGGTCCGAAGATACGGGTACCACGGGGGTCTCCGTCAGCCTTCAAGATCACTGCGGCGTTCTCATCGAACTTGATGTACGAGCCGTCTGGACGACGGGTCTGCTTTTTGACGCGAACGATGACGGCTTTGACGACGTCACCCTTCTTGACGTTGCCGCCCGGGATGGCGTCCTTGACGGTGGCGACGATAACGTCACCCAGTCCGGCGTAACGACGGCCGGAGCCACCGAGAACGCGGATCGTCAACAGGACCTTGGCACCGGTGTTGTCGGCAACTTTGAGTCGTGATTCTTGCTGAAGCACTTTCTAACTCCTTCTATCAAGTAAGCGCGAGGCTTACTTGGCCTTCTCGAGAATCTCGACCAGGCGGAAGCGCTTGGTAGCGCTCAGCGGGCGAGTTTCGCTGATCAGGACCAGGTCGCCGACGCCGGCGGTGTTCGCCTCGTCGTGAACCTTCAGCTTGGACGTACGGCGGATGACCTTGCCGTACAGGGGGTGCTTCACGCGGTCTTCGACCTCGACAACGATGGTCTTATCCATCTTGTCGCTGGTCACGTAACCACGCATCGTCTTGCGGTAGCCGCGCACGAGAGCCTCGGCGGGGACGACCGTTTCGTCAGTCTTCGCCATGATTAGGCCTCCTTCGTCTCGACGGCGTCAGCCTCGGGAGCATCCGTGGATGCGTCCTTGGCCTTGGCCTTCTTGGTCGTCTTCTTCTCAGCCTTGGCCGGAGCCTCGACTGCGACGGGAGTGGCACGAATGCCCAGCTCGCGCTCACGGAGAACCGTGTAGATGCGTGCAATGTCCCGCTTGACCGCGCGAAGGCGGCCGTGGCTTTCGAGCTGGCCGGTGGCCGACTGGAAGCGCAGGTTGAACAGCTCTTCCTTGGCCTTCTTCAGCTCGTCGAACAGTCGTTCGTTTTCAAAGGTGTCGAGCTCGACTGAGGCGAGCTCCTTGGATCCGATCGCCATTATGCGTCGCCCTCCTCGCGCTTGATGATGCGTGCCTTGAGGGGCAGCTTGTGAATTGCACGGGTGAGCGCTTCGCGAGCAACGGTGTCAGAGACACCGGAAAGCTCGAAGAGCACGCGGCCCGGCTTGACGTTCGCGACCCACCACTCGACCGAACCCTTACCGGAACCCATGCGGGTTTCGGCAGGCTTCTTGGTGAGCGGGCGGTCCGGGTAGATGTTGATCCAGACCTTGCCGCCACGCTTGATGTGACGCGTCATGGCGATACGAGCGGACTCGATCTGACGGTTGGTCACGTACGCGGGGGTGAGGGCCTGAATGCCATACTCGCCGAACGAAACAGTGGTACCACCGGTTGCGTGGCCGGTACGGCCGGGGTGGTGCTGCTTGCGGTGCTTAACTCTGCGGGGAATCAACATTATTTAGCCTCAACTCCTGCTGCAACCGGAGCCGCGCCCTCTGCGCGAGGCGCACGGCGGGGACGGTCGTCACGACGCTCGGGGCGGGACGACTTAGCGTTGGCCTGCTCACGAGCGAGTTCCTTGTTGGTGATGTCGCCCTTGTAGATCCAGACCTTCACGCCGATGCGGCCGAAGGTGGTCTTGGCTTCGTAGAAGCCGTAGTCGATGTTCGCGCGCAGGGTGTGCAGCGGCACACGACCTTCGCGGTAGAACTCCGAACGGCTCATCTCAGCGCCACCGAGACGACCGGACACCTGGATGCGAACACCCTTGGCGCCGGCGCGCTGGGCGCCCTGCAGGCCCTTACGCATCGCGCGGCGGAAAGCCACACGAGCGGAGAGCTGCTCTGCAATGCCCTGCGCGACGAGCTGTGCATCCTGCTCGGGGTTCTTGACCTCGAGGATGTTCAGCTGGATCTGCTTGGCGGTGAGCTTTTCAAGGTCGGACCGGATGCGCTCTGCTTCCGCGCCGCGACGACCGATCACGATGCCCGGACGGGCGGTGTGAATGTCGACACGGACACGATCGCGGGTGCGCTCGATCTCGATGCGGGACACGCCGGCGCGGTCGAGGCTGGTGCTCAACAGGCGGCGGATCTTGACGTCTTCAGCGACGAAGTCGCTGTAACGCTGGCCCGGCTTCGTGCTGTCAGAGAACCAACGCGACACGTGGTCGGTCGTGATTCCCAGACGGAAGCCATACGGGTTTACTTTCTGACCCATTACTTCGTACCCTCCTCAGGAGTGGCGAGCACAACAGTGATGTGGCTCGTACGCTTCTTGATCTGGAATGCGCGACCCTGTGCGCGGGCCTGGAAACGCTTGAGCGTCGTGCCCTCGTCGACGAATGCCTGGGAGATGAACAGATCCTGTTCGTCCAGGAACTCGTTCGCAGCATCGGCCTTGACCCGTGCGTTCGCGATGGCCGATTCGACCAGCTTGTACACGGGGTCGGACGCGCCCTGCGGCGCGAACTTGAGAATTCCCAGCGCTTCGTGCGCCTGCTTGCCACGAATCAGGTTGACAACGCGACGGGCCTTCTGGGCGGTAACGCGGATGTGACGCACGCGTGCGATCGACTCCACCATTTCTCCTCCTTCACGTCACCGCGTTAGCGGCGACGACCCTTCTTGTCATCCTTCACGTGACCACGGAAGGTGCGGGTGGGAGCAAACTCGCCGAGTTTGTGCCCAACCATGCTCTCGGTGACGAACACCGGGATGTGCTTGCGACCGTCGTGAACCGCGATGGTGTGCCCGAGCATGTCGGGGATGATCATCGAACGGCGCGACCAGGTCTTGATTACGTTCTTGCTTGAGGCTTCATTCGCCTTGACAACCTTGCGAAGCAGGTGGTCGTCAACGAAGGGGCCCTTCTTAAGACTTCTTGGCATCGTCTACTCCTACTTACGCTTCTTGCCGACGGTACGGCGACGAACAATGAGCTTGTCGCTTTCCTTGTTCGGGTGGCGGGTGCGCCCTTCCTTCTGGCCCCAGGGGCTGACGGGGTGACGTCCACCGGACGTCTTACCCTCACCACCACCGTGCGGGTGGTCGACCGGGTTCATGGCAACACCACGAACGGTCGGGCGAACGCCTTTCCAGCGCATCCGGCCGGCCTTGCCCCAGTTGATGTTCGACTGCTCGGCGTTGCCGACCTCACCGATCGTGGCGCGGCAGCGAGCGTCGACGTTACGGATTTCTCCGGACGGCAGGCGCAGCTGGGCGTAGATGCCATCCTTCGCGACTAGGCGAACCGACACTCCGGCGGAGCGGGCCAGCTTGGCGCCACCACCCGGACGGATCTCGATGGCGTGAATGATGGTACCGGTGGGGATGTTCTTCAGCGGCAGGTTGTTGCCGGGCTTGATGTCAGCACCGGCACCCGACTCGACGATGTCGCCCTGGTTCAGCTTGTTCGGCGCAATGATGTAGCGCTTGGAGCCGTCCATGAAGTGCAGCAGCGCGATGCGCGCCGTGCGGTTGGGGTCGTACTCAATGTGAGCGACCTTGGCGTTGACACCGTCTTTGTCGTTACGACGGAAGTCGATCACGCGGTACTGGCGCTTGTGGCCACCACCGATGTGACGCGTCGTGATGCGACCCTGGTTGTTACGACCACCGGTCTTGGACAGCGGACGAAGCAGCGACTTCTCGGGCGTCGAACGGGTGATCTCTGCGAAGTCCGCAACAGATGAACCGCGACGACCGGGGGTCGTGGGCTTGTACTTACGAATAGCCATTTCTTATTCCTCTAGTCCTGGCCGCTTAGCCGACGGCCGTGAAGATGTCGATGGAACCGGACTTGAGCGTGACGATGGCACGCTTGGTGTCCTTGCGCTTACCCATGCCGAACTTGGTACGGCGAGTCTTGCCGATGCGGTTCATGGTGTTGATCGACGCAACCTCAACCTTGAAGATCTTCTCGATCGCCAGCTTGATTTCGGTCTTGTTCGAACGCGGGTCCACGATGAAGGTGTACTTGCCCTCGTCGATCAGGCCGTAGCTCTTTTCAGAGACGACCGGAGCGATGATGACGTCGCGGGGGTCCTTTTGAATCGGGGTAGCCATTATGCGGACACCTCTTCCTTCTTGGTCTTGTGCGCCACGAACGCGTCAAACGCGCCCTTGGTGAAGACGATGTCGTCAGAGACGAGAACGTCGTAGGCATTCAGCTGGTCCCACGACAGCACGTGCACCGTCGGGAGGTTGCGGATGCTGCGGAGAGTCATCTCGTCGGTGCGCTCGAGGACGACCAGCACGTGCTTGCTGCTGGCGATCTGGGTGAGCAGCGTGATGGCGCCCTTGGTGCTGGGCGTCTCGGACGAGAACAGCGCGGTCACCACGTGCAGACGGTCACCACGGGCGCGGTCAGAGAGTGAACCCTTGAGCGCGGCGGCAATCATCTTCTTCGGGGTGCGCTGGTCGTAGCTGCGCGGGGTCGGTCCGTGGACGATGCCACCACCGGTCATCTGAGGGGCGCGGATCGAGCCCTGACGAGCGCGACCGGTTCCCTTCTGCTTGAACGGCTTGCGGCCGGCACCGGAAACTTCTCCGCGGCTCTTTACCTTGTGCGTTCCCTGGCGTGCGGCAGCGAGCTGCGCGACAACAACCTGGTGAATCAGCGGGATGTTGGTCTGGACGTCGAAGATTTCGGCGGGCAGCTCAACGGAGCCGGCCTTCTTGCCGTTGGCATCGATGAGGTCGAGTGCGGTAGCCATAGGACTACGCTCCCTTCACTGCGGTGCGGACGAATACGAGGCGGCCCTTGGCGCCGGGAACGGCACCCTTGACCAGAATGAGGCCCTTGTCGGCGTCGATCGCGTGAACCTTGAGGTTCAGCACGGTCACGCGCTCGCCACCCATACGACCGGCCATGCGCATGCCCTTGAAGACACGGCTGGGGGTCGAGGAGGCACCGATGGAACCGGGCTTGCGGTGGTTGCGGTGCGAACCGTGCGAAGCGGAAACACCCTTGAAGTTGTGACGCTTCATAACACCGGCGAAGCCCTTGCCCTTGGAAGTGCCCATGACGTCAACCTTGGTGCCGGCGACGAACACACCGTCAACGGTGAGCTCCTGGCCCAGGGTGTAGTCAGCGGCATCCGCGGTGCGGAGCTCGGTAACGTGACGGCGCGGCGTGACGCCGGCCTTCTCGAAGTGTCCTGCGGACGGCTTGTTCACCTTGCGGGGGTCGATGGCGCCAGAGGCAATCTGGACGCCGGCGTAGCCGTCGATGTCCTTCGTGCGGATCTGGGTGACGACGTTCGGCGAGATCTCGATGACGGTAACGGGAACAAGCTTGTTGTTCTCGTCCCACACCTGAGTCATGCCGAGCTTCTTGCCGAGGAGGCCCTTGGTGGTCTTGGTATCTGCGTACGACATCGCGGGCCCTAGAGCTTGATCTCGATGTTGACGTCTGCCGGGAGGTCGAGACGCATGAGCGAGTCGACGGCCTTCGGCGTCGGGTCAATGATGTCGATCAGACGCTTGTGGGTGCGCATTTCAAAGTGCTCCCGGCTGTCCTTGTACTTGTGAGGGGAACGGATGACACACACCACGTTCTTCTCGGTCGGAAGCGGCACGGGGCCGACAACGGTTGCACCCGCACGGGTGACGGTGTCGACGATCTTGCGCGCCGAGATGTCGATGACCTCGTGGTCATACGACTTAAGTCGAATGCGGATTTTCTGTCCCGCCATGTCGAACTCTCTTTCTTGTCAAGGCTTCTTACATCCCGAGGGCTGCATTGGACGCCGTAGTAGCACTGCTGCTATCGCACCACTGTTCATCTGTCAATTTCGATCCGGCCGGGAATCCGACCTTCTCGAGCCAACTCCCCCAGGCCGGGGCCTGGCGGATGACATGGTTTTACCCGGGCATCCAAGGAGTTGATTTAAGCTTCGTTCTGCTACCCGCGGCCTAACTCCGACCCTCAAGGGGCGAGCTATGCACTGCCTGGTAGTGATTCCGGTCTCGCGTGCAGCGCGATCCGAAAGTGTTGAACTAGAAGAGTCTGCCACAGGAATAGGTCATTGTGCAACCCGGGCGTGTCGCGTTGGGCGTGTCGCGCGATCCGCGTCGTTCCGCGGGAGTTCAGCTACGCCCCTCAGTTACTCGAGCTGCTTGAGACCCCGGAAATTGAGGCAATCTCCAGCCGCCTAAGCCGCTCCTTTGGGAGTCACCACGGCACGCATCGTGCGGCACAGAATCCGCATGTCGGCCATGTTCTGGGCGTGATGCCAACGACAAAGTCGGTGTGCGGCCTTACAGAGTCGACGCTGAGGTAGATGTTACGGCCGGGGCCGCTACTTCGGCTCGGGAGTGCTGTCGCGGCCGGCGGTGCCGTCGTTGCGGCCGATGTGCTTGTCCGCCGTGTCCCGGGCATTCTGGATTTTGTCGGCGTGCTTGTTGCCGGTGACCTTGTTGGCCGCCGCGGCTGCGCCGTCGATGACCTTGTCGGACATCTCCTCGCCCTTGTCGCTCTTGAGGAAGTCCTGGGCCTTGCGGGTGATGTCGTTGAGGTTCACGCGTGTCTCCGATCCTTGGGGGTGCTTACGAGGTTAGTTCGGGTTGCGGTGTCTCGACAAGCTCGACCAACGAAACGCGCTCGACCAGGGCAACGCGCTCGATCGGCGACGGCCGGGGACGACAAAAGGGCCGGTCCCGAAGGACCGACCCTGTTGTTGTTGACTAGCTCAGCGAGTGAGCAGGTCTACTGAATTACTTGAGAACCTTGATGACGGTTCCGGCGCCGACGGTGCGGCCACCTTCACGGATAGCGAAGCCGAGGCCCTCTTCCATGGCGATCGGCTGGATCAGCGCGACAGTCATTTCCACGGTGTCGCCAGGCATGACCATCTCGGTGCCCTCGGGCAGCGTGATGACGCCGGTGACGTCCGTGGTGCGGAAGTAGAACTGCGGGCGGTAGTTCGCGTAGAACGGGTTGTGACGCCCACCCTCATCCTTTGACAGGATGTACGCGGTGCCCTCGAAGTCGGTGTGCGGCGTAACCGAACCCGGCTTGACGACAACCTGACCGCGCTCAACGTCTTCGCGCTTGGTGCCACGAAGAAGAAGACCACAGTTCTCGCCGGCCCATGCCTCGTCGAGCTGCTTGTGGAACATCTCGATACCAGTGACCGTGGTCTTGATGGTCGGGCGGATGCCGACAACCTCGACCTCGGAGTTGATCTTGAGGGTTCCACGCTCGGCGCGGCCGGTGACAACGGTTCCACGACCGGTGATCGTGAAGACGTCCTCGATCGGCATCAGGAAGGGCTTGTCCTTGTCGCGCACGGGCTCCGGGAAGTAGTCATCCACTGCCTGCATGAGCTCGAGGATCTTTGCAACCCACTTGGGGTCACCCTCGAGCGCCTTGAGGGCGGAAACCTGAACGACGGGGGCGTTGTCGCCATCGAAGCCCTGGCTGGAGAGCAGTTCACGAACCTCGAGCTCAACGAGCTCAAGGATCTCTTCGTCGTCGACCGCGTCGGACTTGTTCAGCGCGACGAGCAGGGACGGCACGCCGACCTGCTTGGCGAGAAGAACGTGCTCACGGGTCTGAGCCATCGGGCCGTCAGTAGCGGCAACCACGAGGATCGCGCCGTCCATCTGAGCAGCACCGGTGATCATGTTCTTGATGTAGTCAGCGTGGCCCGGAGCGTCAACGTGTGCGTAGTGACGCTTCTCGGTCTCGTACTCAACATGCGAGATGTTGATCGTGATGCCGCGCTGGCGCTCTTCGGGAGCGGAGTCGATCGACGCGAAGTCGCGCTGAACGTTGGTCTTGGAAGGGAACGTGTCGGCAAGGACCTTCGAGATAGCTGCCGTCAGCGTGGTCTTTCCGTGGTCAACGTGACCGATCGTTCCGATGTTTACGTGCGGCTTGGTCCGCTCGAACTTGGCCTTGGCCACTGTGGGTCCTCCTCAGGACTCTCGGCTCCACCGGACGTTGGTTTACGCCCGGTGGAACTGCTGGATTTGTGTACTTATGTTACTCGGGCCAGGAGGCCTAAGCGATTCGGCCCGAAGGCCGGTGGGTTATTCGCCCTTGTTCTTCTGGATGATCTCGTCGGCAACAGCCTTCGGGACCTCCTGGTAGCTCTCGAAAGTCATCGAGTACACCGCGCGGCCCGAGGTCTTGGACCTCAGGTCGCCGATGTAACCGAACATCTCCGACAGCGGAACGTGTGCGCGGATAACCTTCACGCCCTGTGCGTCCTCCATGGTCTGGATCTGGCCACGGCGAGAGTTGAGGTCTCCGATGACGTCACCCATGTATTCCTCAGGGGTGCGCACCTCGACGGCCATCAACGGCTCGAGAAGAACCGGGTTTGCCTTACGAACGGCTTCCTTGAAGCCCATCGATCCGGCAATCTTGAACGCCATCTCCGAGGAGTCGACGTCGTGAGCGGCACCGTCAAGCAGGCTCGCCTTGACGCCGACCATCGGGTAGCCGGCGAGCACACCCACGTTGAGTGCATCCTGGATTCCGGCGTCAACCGAAGGGATGTACTCACGCGGGATACGGCCACCGGTGACCTTGTTCACGAACTCGTACGACTTGTCGGCAGTGATTTCAAGCGGCTCGATCGCGAACTGAATCTTCGCGAACTGGCCGGATCCACCGGTCTGCTTCTTGTGCGTGTAGTCGTGACGCTCGACGGCCTTCTTGATCGTCTCGCGGTAAGCAACCTGGGGCTTGCCGACGTTCGCCTCAACGTTGAATTCACGCTTCATGCGGTCGACGAGGATGTCCAGGTGAAGCTCGCCCATTCCCTTGATGACCGTCTGACCAGTTTCCTGGTTCTGCTCGGTACGGAAAGTGGGGTCTTCTTCGGCCAGCTTCTGGATCGCGAGACCCAGCTTTTCCTGGTCCTGCTTGGTCTTCGGCTCGATGGCAACTTCGATAACCGGGTCGGGGAACGTCATCGACTCGAGTACGACCTGCTGGGCAGGGTCGCACAGGGTGTCGCCGGTGGTCGTGTCCTTGAGGCCGATGACCGCGTAGATGTGACCAGCGGTAACGAAACCGACCGGGTTCTCCTTGTTGGCGTGCATCTGGAAGATCTTCCCGATGCGCTCCTTCTTGCCCTTGGTGGAGTTGATGATCTGGGCGCCGGATTCGATGCGACCGGAGTAGACGCGCACGTAGGTGAGGCGACCGAAGAACGGGTGCACCGCAACCTTGAACGCCAGAGCCGCGAAGGGCTCGTCCGCGTTCGGGTGCAGCATGACAACCTTCTCTTCGTCGCGTGCGTCGTGCGCCTCAATGGCGGGAACGTCGAGCGGCGTCGGCAGGTAGTCGACAACGGCATCCAGCATCGGCTGCACACCACGGTTCTTGAACGCGGAACCGCAGAGGACCGGGTAGATCTCGCTGGCGACCGTGAGCTTGCGGATCGCGTGCTTGATCTCGGACACGGTGAGCTCTTCGCCGGAGAAGTACTTCTCCATGAGCTCGTCGTCGGTCTCGGCGACGGTCTCGAGGAGCAGCTTGCGGTATTCCGCAGCCTTCTCGACGAGGTCGGCGGGGATCTCTTCGATGGCGTACTTGGAGCCCATCTCGACGTCACCCTTGGAGTCGCCGCGCCAGGTCAGCGCGCGCATCTCGACGAGGTCAACGACCCCTTCGAAGTTCGACTCTTCACCGATCGGCAGCTGGATGACCAGCGGCTTGGCGCCGAGGCGCTTGATGATGGTGTCGACGGTGTAGTAGAAGTCGGCGCCGAGCTTGTCCATCTTGTTGACGAAGCAAATGCGGGGCACGTCGTACTTGTCGGCCTGGCGCCAGACGGTTTCGGACTGGGGCTCAACGCCCTCCTTGCCGTCGAACACGGCGACAGCGCCATCGAGGACGCGGAGCGAACGCTCCACCTCGACGGTGAAGTCCACGTGGCCGGGGGTGTCGATGATGTTGATCTGGTTGCCGGCCCAGAAGCACGTCGTAGCAGCGGACGTGATCGTGATGCCACGTTCCTGCTCCTGTGCCATCCAGTCCATCGTGGAGGCGCCATCGTGCGTCTCACCGATCTTGTGGTTCACACCCGTGTAAAACAGGATGCGCTCGGTCGTGGTGGTCTTGCCGGCATCAATGTGGGCCATGATGCCGATGTTGCGGACCTTGCTCAGGTCGGTGAGCACGTCAAGTGCCACGGGTGTCCTCCGGAAGTTTTGTGATAGATGAGGTTGAACAGGCCTTGCGCCGGTCGAGCTTGCCGAGACCGTGGTCCCGGCAGGCTCGACCGGCGTGGACGACTACCAGCGGTAGTGAGCGAAAGCCTTGTTCGCTTCAGCCATCTTGTGAGTGTCCTCACGACGCTTCACAGCGGCGCCGAGGCCGTTGGACGCGTCGAGGATCTCGTTGGTGAGACGCTCGGTCATGGTCTTCTCGCGACGCGCCTTGGCGTAGCTAGTCAACCAACGCAGCGCGAGAGTGTTCGCACGGTGCGGCTTGACTTCGACGGGCACCTGGTAGGTGGAACCACCGACGCGGCGCGAACGCACCTCGAGGGTCGGGCGCACGTTGTCGAGTGCCTTCTTCAGCGTGACAACAGCATCCGCACCGTTCTTGGCAACGACGCCTTCGAGTGCATCGTAAACGATGCGCTCGGCGAGGCCCTTTTTGCCGTCGAGGAGGATCTTGTTGACCAGCTGGCTAACAATGGGGGCGCCGTATACCGGGTCAGCGATAACGGGACGCTTGGGCGCTGGGCCTTTACGAGGCATTACTTCTTCTCCATCTTGGCGCCGTAGCGGCTACGAGCCTGCTTGCGGTTCTTGACTGCCTGGGTGTCCAGGGCGCCACGAACGATCTTGTAACGAACACCGGGGAGGTCCTTAACACGACCACCGCGAACGAGCACCATCGAGTGCTCCTGCAGGTTGTGGCCTTCACCGGGGATGTAGGCGGTGACCTCGGTACCGTTGGACAGCTTGACGCGAGCAACCTTGCGGAGAGCCGAGTTCGGCTTCTTCGGGGTGGTCGTGTACACACGCGTGCAAACGCCGCGCTGCTGGGGGTTGGACTTCAGGGCGGGAGCCTTGGTCTTGGTGACCTTGGGGCTGCGTCCCTTTCGCACCAACTGCTGAATGGTGGGCACTAATAACTCCTTGTTTTTGCTGCACGGTGACAGCTGACTGATGTCAAAGCATTCGAATCGCACTTCTCAGTGCTCATCGAGTTCATCTGGACCCTCCGGACATCACGGAATTGCTTCCGGTCGTTCTGGTGGGTATGCCGTGGGGGCCGCTCGGAGAGCAAACCCTGTTTGCGTGGAGTGTCGGGGCGTCTGAAGTGCAACCCGATGTCAGACAACGAAGCGGCATAACTGAAGCGCACGACAAAGCGCACACCGGATAATTCTAAACCCCGCCGGGGTGGCGGGTCAAGCGAGCCCCGTCGGTCGAGCCTGTCGCGACCCCGCAAGCCGATCTGCTCACGTACTGTGCGGGTCCAGCGTGCTGCCCAGATCGGCCAGCAGCGCCTGCACCTGCGGTTCCACGAACGCGGCGATGGCCTGCTGAAGCTCGGCGCGGTGCCCGCGCAGGTCGGCGCAGACCCGCTTGCCCACCAGGGTGGCGTAGTCATCCGCCAGCCGCATCTCCACCCGCAGGCCCGCCTTTTCCTCGATGCTCAGCGGCGGCGGCACGAGCTCGGGATCGTCGGCGGTGAGCGGCTGTACGAACTCTTCGAAGGTGAACAGGTAAGGAGAGCCCGGCTCGGCGGGCGGGTCGAGGTCGATGCCGTCGAACTCCGGCTCGAGGCCCTCGAGTGGCCGGTACGCCTGCGCGGACCGGCGCAGTTCGATGAGGCCCAGCTCGCGGTTGAGGAGCGGCAGGCTCTGCGCGGTGTACGTCTCCACCTCGTCGTCGACGAGCGTTTTCATGCGCATTGAGAGCGGATGCTGCACCGCGTGCGGCACATCGGTGTCGAGTCCGGCGGCGCGCAGCACCGGGGAGCCGAAGCAGTGTTGGCAGAGTCTGGAGCGTGCCCGGTGCGTGCCGGGCCGCCACCGCGGAACCCAACGCAACCAGGCCTCGACCTCGCGGTCGACCCGCGACTCGATGGATGCATCCATGGCTGTCAAGTTTAGTCGCTGCCGGCCCCGGAGTCACCAGGTTTCGACAAGCTCAACCAGCGGACCGGGCCGAGCGGGCCGATTAGCCGAAGTAGCGGTCGGGGCGGTGGTTCATGGCGATGATCATGTTGAGGATGACCGCACCCACCACCGAGAGCAGCACCATCGGCAACGGCAGCGTCGCGAAAGCGGCGAGCACGATGAGCACGTCGACGACGAGCTGCACGTAGCCGGCGCGCCATCCGCGGCTCTTCTGCAGGTACAACGCGAGGATGTTGACCCCGCCCAGGCTGGCCTGGTGTCTGAACAACACGATGAGACCGATGCCGGCCAACAGACTGCCCAGCAGCGTGGCGTAGATCGGGTCGATGTGCCGAATCTCCAGCAGCAGCGGGTGCACCTCGGAGAAGACCGAGACCAACACCACGGCGATGAGGGTTTTAACGGTGAAGCGCCAGCCCATCCGCCAGATCGCCAGCGCGAAGAACGGCAGGTTGACCAGCACGAACCACACACCGAACGACCAGGTGGTGACGTAGCTGGCCAGCAGCGCGATACCGGCGGTGCCGCCGGTGGCCACGCCGACCTCTTTGAGCAGGTACAGCCCGAACGAGACGGCGAAGGTGCCGATGAACAGCGCCACCACGTTCTCGAACCGGGAGTGCGGCACCCGCTGCGGGCGCTCGGACGGGTCGACGATGGGTACAGAACCGGTGCGCGTCACGCGCGCGGCTCGGGGGTGAAAATGGCACAAGTCATTACGCCATGGTATCGAGCCGTGGGGTCAGCCCAGCGCGGCCGGCTTCTCCGGCACCGGGCCGGGCCAGGGACCGTACCGGTCGGCCATCTCGTCCATGGAAACGGCGAGGGTGGGGCCGGTCATGCCCGTCCAGCCGAGGGCAGCTGCGGCCGGAGCCAGGTCCAGTGCCGAATCCCCGTCCCGGAACGCCACGGCCGCCGTGGTGGTGGGTTGCTCAACGGTTGCGGACCAGGCCATCGCGAGCGTGTAGTCCAGCAGGGCGGGCACGTCCCCCGGGTAACCGGCCTCGAGGTTGAGCCCGACGGTCAGTTCCAGTTGGTTGGGCAGCCCCACCGGCCCGGTCGACACGAACGCGGCGCTCACTCCGGGCAGCTGGCCCAGCTCGTCGGTGACCTGCGCCGTCGTCCGGCTGTCGGATGCCGGGTCGTTCGGTGACGTGGACGCGGGCTGGCCGGACCGGCCGACGGCGACGCATCCGCCCAGCGTTACAGCAGTCAGGGTTGCGACGACGAGCAGAGCCATTCGGCGGGTCGTCAACGATCGGTACTGGCCGTTCATGGTTGGCGTTGCGCTCCGTAGTCGGTGGTTTCGGATACGACCGCGCCGGTTTCGGTGTTGGTTGTGGTGGTCGTGGTGATGTGGGTTTCGGGGTCGGTGATCATTGTCACTTCGAGCTTGTCGCCCGCGTCCGGGAAGTACCCCGCTGCGGAGTCGGTCCACGCGGCGATACTGGGATCGGAGGAGCCCTCGACCTCGCCGGCCGTGATCGCGTACCGTTCGGCGTTGTGGGCGCCCTGTTCGCCGGCGATACCGACCGGAACACCGTTGTCGCCCGGCAGCGACGGGGCAGGCGCCTGCACGGTGGTCCAGTTCGCGGCGTCGGGGTTGTTGTGGCCGTCGAGCTTGGCCACCGGGTCTTCGTCGAACTCGAGCGAGAGCACCTGCACGTCGCTGGGGATGTCGAAGTTGGCGACGGGTGATCCCCCGGTGACAACGTGGGTGAAGTTGTAGTTCAGGCTCGGGTCGGCCGCCATCTGCCCGGCGACGATGCCGCCCAGGCTGAAGCCCTGGATCATCACGGGATTCTCGTTGGTGATGCCGGCCTCCCTCATCGCCGCATCCACGGCGCTGGAGAGCGCCGTCTGCTGGGCCAGCATGGCGTGGGTGTCTGCGGTGACGTCGTTCGGGGTGCTGCCGGCGGCCGGGTCCCACACCTGGGTGCTAGGCACCTGCACGATGAAACTCGGCGGGTTGCCGGGCACCTCGGTGATTCGGATGCGCGCCAGCGCGTCCTCGTCGCCCGTGGCGGAGGTGTCGTACTTGTCTATCTGCGCCGACCCGGTGAAGAGTCCCTCGAGGCTGGTGGGGGTGGCGACATCCGGACCGATGATTTCCGGCGGGTTGATCAGGTCGTCGCGGGTGAGCAGCGGACCGTCGTCGAAGAGGCCGGCCTTGTTGCCGCCGCCGATGATGGCCTGCAGGGCCTGTTCGTAGCTGGTGGGCGGCCACGGCACCCCGGTGAGTGCCGTCAATGCCAGCCGGGTGCGAGCCGGACCCAGGACCAGTGCGAGCGGCAGGGTGAGACCGGCGAGGAGCCCCGGGGCGCCCTGTGCGATCAGGTCGACGGCCCAGGCGTTCTCCCCCGCCAGCTCGTTGAGCTGGGCCAGCTGGTCGGCGAGAGTGCCGGCCACGGTCTCCTGTGCCTCGTCGGAGTCATAAGCGTCGACGGTGTTGGCTGCCAGGCTGCCCAGGAAGACGCCGGGCAGGGCGAGTTTCCACGGGTCGGCCAGGGTCTCGTTTAGGCCCTCACCGAGCGACTCGAGCGCTTCGCCGCCGTAACCGGCAACGTAGACCAGGGCCACATCGGCGGCGGCCACGGCGGCGAGGCCCACGGCCAGCGGTACGGCCACCACCCCGATGAAGAAGGTGGTGGTGTTCGCGGCCGCGTCGGCCAGGATCGACAGGCTGCGGTCAACGGCTTCGTAGGCATCCACGGCGCCGGCCAGGAACACCGCGGTGACGCCCGCCTCGGTGGCGAAGAGCAGCATCTGGCCGGTGGCGAACACGATCTGCTGCTCGGCGGCCGCCGCGGTGATCGGCGAGAGGATGGCGGAGGCCAGCAGGTCGCCGTCCACGGCGATGCCGGCCGCGGTGAGAGCCTGGTCCACGAGCTGCTGGGCCATCGCGGCGAGGTGCCCGGATTCGGTGCGCATGTCGTCGAGGTTCGCGCCGATGCCGCCAGCTCCCCCGGACACGGTGAATGTGGGCTCAGCCACGGAGCACCCCGAGCAGCGAGCCGATGGCGGTGGTGACCTGGCCGGTGATCGCGGCCGGGCCGGTGGTCTCGATGCGCACCCGGCTGGAGTCGACGAAGTCGACGGTGGACTCGATGCGACCCACCAGTGGGGTGTCGGCGCTCATCTGGAACCAGCCGGCCGCGCTGCGGAACCAGTGCACGGCGAGGCTGTCGCCGGTGAGGGAGGTCGCCGCGACGCTGTAGCCGGCGTCGATGCCGAACGCGGGTCCTTCGAGGACGTGTTCGGCCTGCGGCAGCCCCACCGTGAGCGCGGCGGCGTGGATGATCTCGGGGTTGCCGGTGCGGATGGCGCCGATCATGCCCTGCGCCAGGGTGAGCGGCAGCACGACGGCAGCGGCGGGCCTGCCGTGCGGGGGCCGTGGGTGGTATTTCGGTTCGAGGCGCACGAGCGAGCGCAGCGTTTCGCCGATCAGGGCCGAAACGGGGAACGCGGAGAGTTCCACGGCATCCTCGTTGGCGGGATGGCTGCCGTGGTCGTCCAGTCGTTGGCCGCGCACCAGGGATGCGGCGAAGCCGGCGCGCACGGCGATGGTTTGCACGATGGTGCGGCCGCCGCCCCAGGAGTGCACGGCCAGGAGCAGGGCGGGTTCGGTGAACAGGCCGAGGAAGCCGAGCACGGCCGGGTGCACCCGGGCGGCGAAGTCGTCGGTGGGTGTGTCGGTGGGTGCTGCGGTGAGGGTGTCGGTGGGCGCCGCGCGCAGCAGGCCCTGGTCAATGAGACCGAGTTCGGCGACGAGCATCCGTTCGGTGCGTTCGATCTCGGGTGCCTCGGCGGCCCAGGCGGAGTAGAACTCGGCCGGCAGGGTGAGGTCGGGGCAGCGGTTCTGCAGCAGGTGCAGCTGGTCGGCGGTGAGGCCGAACCGGGCCGGCGTGGTTGGGGAGGTGGGTGCGGTGGAGAAAGCCATGATTACCAGCCCCGTCGGTGGAAGGTGTCGGCCAGGTCGAGCCAGCCGGGCGAGCCCGGGGTCGGCAGTTCCCGCACCGTGCGGATGAGTTCGTCGGCTTCGCTCACGAGCGCGCGGGGCACCTCGGTGCCGAAGAATTCGAAGACGTTCTCGGCGCCCTCGGTGATCACCTCGACGGTGTTTCCCACCAGCCGGGCGGCATCGTTCCAGCGCTCCGAAATCCACTGTTCGGCTTCGACGATGGCCTGTTTCACGGCTTCGACCGAGCGGATGTGGGCGTCGATCGCGTCGGCCGCCTCGTCGAGCGAGGTGGCGGAGGCGTCGAGGTTATTGGCCCGCTGGCCGAGCTGTTCGATGAAGGTCGCCGCGGCGGACGACACCCAGGTGGTTCCCACGGCCGAGCGCAGCGTGGCGGCGCGGGTGCGGGTGTCCTCCGCCAGGGTGCGCAGCTCGGTGGACTGCCGGCCGAGTGCCGCCATATCGCCGTACATGCGGTCTCCCTGGGGTTGGCTGCTCGGGGTGGGGCTTGTGGCTTGGGGTGGTGCGGATTGACCAAAGGCGTGACCGGAATCCGGTCACGCCTTTGCTCTGAAGAAGCGGAATTAGCCGCCGATGCCGCGGGCGAGCTCGCTGTCGACGTTCTCCAGGGCGGTGGCCGCCCGGGTGAGGAACTCCGACATGCCCTGGAGGCCGTTGACGGCCTCGGTGGTGCCCTTGGTGAACTGCTCGTACGAGGTGTGGAAGGCGCCCGACGCGGCGTCGGTGACGAAGCCACCGGCGACGAGGTTGTTGACCAGGCTCTGCAGCTGGGACAGCTTGGCGGTGAGGTCGTCCTTGCCAGCGATCAGGCTGCGCGACGCGTCGTTCATTTCGCCGTAAGTTACGTTCATATTCGCCATGAGTTACTGCTCCTCTTTTTAGTAGTTCGGGGCCAACCCCCAAAGGCCGACCGACTACGTACAACCTAACGAACCCAGGTCGCAATGCGGAATGGGCAGCACTCCCCATGCTCTCCCCCGCCGCTGGCCGACCGGGTCGAACGAGGTGAGACGCATCCGTCGGTAAAGGCGGAGTTTTAGGGAAGCGCCGTGCTGTGCGCCACGACACGCCGACCCCGGCCGAGGATCTCCGCCTTTACGTTCGAGAACCTCGGCCAACGGACTGCGCGCCGGACGAAGACCCGGGTTAGGAGTAGGACTCGCCCGCGCCCAGGGGCTCGCCGGCACGCCAGTAGTTCACCGCGAGCAGCAGGCCGGCCGCCAGCAGGGCCAGGCCGATAGCCAGGGTGGTGACGAAGAACGGGGTGTCGTCGAAGCCGAGGGCGATCCAGCACAGCCCCACGAAGGCCCCGCCGAGTCCGGCCAGCCACAGGTCGAAGCGCCAGCGGAAGGTGACCCAGCGCCAGAGACCCTTACCGGCGCTGCCATCAACGGCCTCCGGGTGCCGGGCAACACGCGCGGTGTAGACGACCTTCTTGATCAGCGACACCACGATCGCCGCGAACAGCGCCGCGGCCAGACCGCCGTACGCGGCCAACAGCATCCATACCGCCGAAGAGTTCTCGTCCTTCAGACCCGCCGGCCAGGCGGTACCGCCGATGAGGTTGCGCAGCGGAATCACGACGAGCAGCACCCATGCGGCCAACGGCAGCAGTGCCCACGCCGCGTGCAGGCCCAGCGGCAGGGGCTTGTACTTGGCGGTGTGGGAGCCGCCGCGCCAGAAGGTGGTGTCGCGTTCGGCGATCACGCCGCGTCGGCGCAGGTAACCCGGAATGAGGAAGCACACGGCGACGATCAGCAGCATGGCCGGGACCGCGGTCATGGCGGAGAGCACCGAGAGCTCCCGCTCGACGAAACCGAACTCGGCCCGGTACGACAGGTTCTGCTCGTTGATTCGGGCTAACGCGTCGGACTGCAAGGTGGAGATACCGACCACGGTGATGAAGAGCATCACCACCGCCGCGATGGCGAACACCACCCCGGTCGAGAGCAGGAACAGTCCGCGGGTGTTGCGACCGGTCGTGGCTTCGGGCGTGGTGGTGCTCTGGGTCATAGGGTCTCGGCCTTCCAGGCGATCGAATCAACGATCGCGTCGAACAGTTCGGTGAAGAGGTCGGCATCGTCGACCATGGGCGCGGAGATCGTGATGCGCAGCAAATCGTCGGTCTGTGGCCTCGGCAGCCAATAGGTGGCCCGCAGCGACGGCACCGTTTCCTGGCCCACCCGCTGCCGGGCGCTTTCGGCCTGCCGGGCCACCAGGCCGCTGCGCTGCTCGAGCACCACGGCATCGGGCACCATGGCCCGCAGCCGGTCGGCCGGGTCCAGCTCTGCGGATGCCGATACCGGCCAGGTCTCCACAGTGGTGATCATCGCGGCGGGAAACGGCACGCCGGGCAAAAGTTCCATCGACAGAGCGAACGAAATGGCGCCGGCATCCCGGGCCTGCTGGGCCGTCTTCACGAACTCGTCGCGGGTCTGCCGGCGCAGGCGGGCCGCACGGTCACCGCCGCCGACCTGTTTCTTCACCAGGGCCACGATGCGCTTGGTCATGGCCACTTCGTCTTGCAACGGGATGACCGCCCAGGTCCCGGGCAGGATGATCGAAAAGGTCTGGTCAGGGCTGACTACCTTGCGGGTCACGCGGTCGCCTCCAGTTCGATGCGCAGGGCCGCGACAACCTCTTCGGTCTGTCGGGGCATGTTGACGAACGCGCCGACACTCTCGGCGGAGAAGACCAGCTGCACCATCTGCGCGGCGCCGGGCGGGAAGACGGCGAAGACCGTGCGTTCCTCAATGACGGCTTCATCGTCGCCCGGGTTGCGCAGGGCGATGAGGTTGTGCGCGGCGACGAACGGACCGGCCGCGACCTCACCCTCCCAGGTGGTGACGCTCAGGTATTCGATGCCGGGTGTACGGCGGCCCTCGTCGGCGCGAAGCTCGGCGAGGTAGCTGTCAGCGGCCGCTTCGGAGGTGCCGGCGGGCAGGTCGTTGAGCTGGAAGGCCAGCGCGCTGGACGCCCGGCCCGTTTCGGGGTACGGGATCCAGACGGCACAGCTCATCCGCGGGTTGCCGATGCCGATGAGCCGGATCTGCAGCGCTTCGAGCTGACTGCCGAGCGTGCGCCGGCTACTTCCGGCCCCGGTCACCTCGGCGGCCAGGGTCTCACCCCAGAGCAGCTGTTCAGACCGGTCGAGCGGAACTGGATACCAGGTGGCGTCGGCGTCAACGCTGAGGTCGACAATGTCCCTGGTGGAAGGCGAATTGCGAAATGTCATCGGTCTAGTCTCTCCCGAAGGTCTTCTCGACCTGGTGCACCAGAGGCGCGTACTCGCCGAGGAACGGGTCGATCGGGTTTTCCATCAGGCTCTGCACGGCCGTGACCGAGGTGTGCATCTGCACCACCGTGAGGGAGACACCCTGCACGACGAGCGGCGTATCGAGGATCTGCGGCGCCTTGCCGGCCATCCGGTAGAAGTCCATCAGGTCGTCGTTCAGGCTCAGCAGACTGGAGGGCGTGAAATCGTCGAGGGTCGGCAGGGCTTTCTTCGCCGCCTCCTTGAACATCTCCATCGCTTTGACGGGCGCACCATCGGGAACCAGGTCCTTCTTGAAGGCCCCGAGCACCGAATCCTTGAACGGCTTGCTGACCACCTTCGCGGCGTCGTCGATGCTCATGAACGCCTTGCTGTGCCGGCCGACCCCGCTGAGCTGGCGGGTCAATGCCGGGGCGCCGTCGAGCCTGGCGGCGGCCTTGGTGATCATCGAGGCACGCACGTACTTCGCGCCCACGGAGAAGATCTTGCCACCGAAGATCGACATCACCGCACCGACCGCGGCGCCGGCGACTGCCCACCAGCTGCCGTCGCCGTTGACGGCCGCGATGGTGGCCTCGATGAGGGTGAGCACCGCGCCGACGGCTGCGAGCACCATCAGCACCTGGCCGAGGATGGGCACCCAGGCCAGGAAGACGGCGAACACGCCGGCCCAGTCGCAGATGGTCTTGAGGATGTCGAGCGCCTTGGCGCCCCAGTCGTCCCACCAGGTGTCGTTGAGGTCCTGGCTCTTCTTGCCCTCGACGACCTCGAGGATGGCCGTGATCGCCGACTCGGCCGCCTGGTTCTTGATCGCGAGGGCCGAGTGCCATTCCGCCTGGGCCGCCTGCAGCGCCTGGCCGGCCGCTTCGGCGGCATCCTCGGCCTTGTCGGCGGCGGCGGTGTCGGTGGCGCTGGACTCCGGGGTGGCGCTCTCGGCCGTGGCGGCGGTGCGGGTGGCTGTGCGACCGGCGGTGTCGGCGGCGGTTTCCTTGTCGCCGATGTGCGCAATGGCGGTGGTCGCGGCATCCTGCGCCAGGCGCAGCTGCGCCGAGTAGGTGATCAGGGCCTGAGCGGTGCCGGCGTACCGGTCCTTGGCCTTGCCGATGTCGTCGGCGACGTTACCCGCCTCTTCGCGGATCGCGTCGATGGCTTTGGACGTCATGCCCTCCACCGACTTGATCGAGTTGAGGGTGGTCACCGACCGGGCGATGGCGTTGGCGATCTCGGCGTAGTGCTGCGCCTTGGTGCGCACCAGGTCGGGGTCACCCTCGAGGGCACGGAATTCGGTGTCGGTCATGATGATTCCTTCGGCAGGCTGCGGGAAGATCTCGGGGTGGCCGGGCGGGCGGACGGCATGGGGTGGGTCACAGGGGGGTGGCGGTCTGCAGCGGCGGAGTGGCGTCGGTCAGGGCTTTCGCGAGGCCGTCATCCACCTGGGTGAACCCGTCGGTGATGCCCTCGATCTTCTTGCGCAGACCCTCGACCGCCTCGGTCATGGCTTTGCGCTTGTCGTTCCACTTGTGTGCGAAATCGCTGACGTGGTCACCGAGGTTCTCGTGACCGGTGGCAATGGCCACGTCGTCGCTGAAGTCGTCGGCGTTGGTGAATTCCTTCACGACGGCGTCCAGGTCGTCCCGCAGCTGATGAAGCAGCTCCAGGTTGATGATGAGATCACTCATGATCGGTTCCCCCTAAGTGTTCGGCTTGACCGGCCTCGTTGCGACGGATGCGCGTGGGCCGGCTGCCTGTTAGAACAGTACCGAACCCGGTGAACGGGTTCGATGGGCAGCGGTCCCCATGACGCGAACTGTTGCCCATGCGGACATTTGCGGCCGGCGTGCCGGACGCAAATGTCCGCTTCGGGAACAGAAGGTCACGAGAGCAGCGGCAGCTGCACCCGCACGAAGTTGCCCTTAGCAATCAGCACGCCACGGCCGGGCGGGAACTCCGCCCGGTTCATCCGCGGCAGAGCGGTCTTCAGCAGGATGTCCCCCTCGACCGATTCGGGCTGCAGCAGCAGTCCGCGTCGGGCGTTCTTGATCTCGCCGAACAGCGGCCAGGACGAGTTCCAGGCGCTGGTCTCGGCCTCGGCGAGCAAGAAGTGATCGCTGCGCTTGACCGCCCGGGTGAGTTCGAGGATGCCGCCGTCGGCGGGCGTCTGCAGGAAGTCACCCAGACTCTCGACGAACACCGCGATGCGGCCCTCGGTGTCGGGGTCGGCGACCGCCGCCGCAAGGTCCTTGGCCAACGCCGCGATGGCGTCCACCGTGGTCGCGGCCTCGGTCCACAAACCCAGCCGGGAGATCGGCGAGCGGGCGTTGCCGAAGTAGTACAGGCGCGCATCCGGTTCGAACCGTTTGAACGCCAGCGCGATCGATTCGATGGCGGTGCTGCGGCCGCTGGCCGGCGGGCCCGCCAGCAGCAGGGTGCCGCTGGGCTCGAAGCCGGCCGGGCCCAGGTCGATGTCGCCAAGGCCGAGCACCACCCGGTCGCCGATCCGGGCGGGCAGCTGCGCCTGCGGGAACTCCTTGGGCAGCGCCCCGATCGACGGCGCCTCGGCCACGCCGGCACGGCGCATGGCGTCGGCGAGCCGCTTGGTGGCGGCCGACTGCGCGGACTGCGCCGACAAGCCGCCGAGGATGGCGATCTGGGTTTCGAAGCCGTCCACAATGGCGCGGCCGGCCGGCGACTTGATGCTCAGGATGTCGCCGGGCACGTCGAGCATGCCGTAACCGTCGTCGGCTAGGCGCAATACCACCTTGCGCTGGATCGCGGAGGAGATCGACGCGGGCACCGCGCCGGCCCGGTCGGCGGTGATCGCCACGTGCATGCCCAGCTGACGGCCGTCGGAGAGGATGTCCTTGAACACGTCGAACCACTGCGCGCGGCCGGCCGCGATCTCGAAGTCGTTGCGGAAGTTCGGGAACCCGTCGATGAGCAGCAGGATGCGCGGCTCGGCCGGCTGGTTGGCCAGCTGACGGTACTCGGTGATGTTCGACGCGTTCGCCTCGGCGTACAGCGCCTTGCGGCGGTCGATTTCACCCTGCAGGGTGCGGAACAACCGCACGACCCGTTCGACGTCCTCACCCATGATGATCGAACCGACGTGCGGCAGCTGCTCGAGCATGCGCAGGCTGCCGGCACCGAAGTCGAGCCCGTACACGTGCACCGGGCCACCGCGCGGGGTGATCGCGGCCGCGCAGGCGAGGGTGCGCAGCACCGCGGACTTGCCGGAGCCGCCGGTGCCGAAGATAGAGATGTGACCGTCGATGTCGGGCCGGAAGTACGCGGAGACCTGTTGCTGCTGCTCGGCGATGTCGGAGACGCCGAGCAGGAGTTCGGCATCCGTGCGCTGCCTCAGCAGGCTGAGGTCGTAGGCGCCGGCGAGTTCGTCGAGCCACGGCCGGCGGGGCGCGGGGATGCCGGTGGCGGCGTTGGCGCCGATGATGGTGGTGACCAGGCGTTGCTGGTCGGTGGGGCCGAGGTCGCGGTCCTCGTCGACGTAGTCCACCGCTCGCGGCTCCTCCCAACGGCTTTCCGCGCCGAACCGCAGCTCGTGCACGTCGATGCCGGCCCGCTCGGGTTCGCGGCTGGTCCAGCCGCCGGCGTAGGCGGACTGGAACTGGGCAAGCCGGCCGGGGCCGGTTTTGGCGACGCCGCGGCCGGGGATGGCCGGGTCGAAGTGGGCGGATTCCTTGGTGCCGATCACGTCGGTGCTGTCGGACTCGTCGGCCATCCGCAGGGCGATGCGCAGCGGGGTGTTGGCGCGCAGGTTGTCCTTGATCACACCGGCGGGACGCTGGGTGGCCATGATCAGATGGATGCCGAGCGACCGGCCGCGCTGGGCGATGTCGACGACACCGTCGACGAACTCGGGCACCTCGGTGGCCAGGGCGGCGAACTCGTCGATCACCAGCACCAGGGCGGGCGGGCTGTCGGGGTCGCCGCGCTTCTCCAGCTCGAGCAGGTCCTTGGCCTTCTTGCGGTTGAGCAGGTGCTCGCGGTGGTGCAGTTCGGCGCGCAGGCTGGTGAGCGCGCGGCGCACCAGGTGCGGGCTGAGGTCGGTGACCAGTCCCACGCAGTGCGGCAGGGTGACGCAGTCGGCGAAGGCCGAGCCGCCCTTGTAGTCCACGAACAGGAAGGTGACCCGGTCGGGGCTGTACTCGGCGGCCATGCCGAGCACCCAGGCCTGCAGGAACTCGCTCTTGCCGGCGCCGGTGGTGCCGCCCACGAGGGCGTGCGGGCCCTGGGTGCGGAGGTCCAGGTGCATGGCGTCGACGCCGGCGGAGCCGATGATGGCGCGCAACTTGCCGGCCCGGCGCGGTTTGGGGGTGCCGCCGCTTCGGTCGTGGATGGAGGTGTTCTGCTGCCACCGGTCGATGACCGCGGCGCTGGTCTCGACCATGTCATGGCCGAGCAGGGTGACCAGCGACACGGTGCGGGGCAGGTCGCTGGCGTCGGCGACGAGGGCGCCGGCGTCGATGACCGGGGCCATCCGCTTGGCGAATTCGAGGGCGGCGGCGGAGTCGACCTGTTCGGTGACGACGTTGTCGATGGTCTCGCCCAGGCGCACGAAACCGACGGTGGCGATGCCGGGTTCGTCGCCCAGGTGCAGGTAGGTGCGGCAGACGGCGGGCAGTGCCGCCACGGTCGGGCCGATCCAGATGGGGTACACGCCGGCGTCGGCGGCGATTTCGGCGAGCTGCACGAGCCGGGCCCGGTCGATAGCCACGTCGTCGGAGATCAGCAGCACAATCGCGGGGATGGCCGACTTGGTGCCCTCCTTGGTGCCGGATGCGCCGACCTCGCCGCCGCGCTCGAGCGCGGCATCCGTTTGCACCATGGCGCCGCGGCGGCTGGCCTTGGCCTGGGCGAGGCGCTGCTCCACAACACCCTCGATGCCGGAAAGCACCGCGCTGGCACTGGCGGCGCTGTCGGCGAGGTGGCTCCCTTCAATGGGGCTGTGCGGGGAGGAAGTGTGGGGCATCCACTTGAGCCATTCCAGCTCACGGGACCAGCGGGGCGTGACCAGGGAGGCGACGACAAGTTCGGCCGGTGAGTGCAGTGCGGTGAGCTGCACCAGGATCGAGTTGATCGAGCCCATCGCCTGGGCGGGTGAGCCGGCGATTCCGAGTGCGCCGGAGTCGTAGAGGTTGTCGATCAGCGGCACGCCGTCGAGGGTGCGATTGGCGTTGATGACTTCGGTGAGCTTCTCCTCGAACTCCGGCAGCATGTCGCCGCGGCTGGAGTCGGAGATGGTGTTGCGGGAGTTCATGGTGCCGCAGCCGAGCCGCACGTTCAGGAACGACCAGTGTTCGGGACGGCGGGTCCAGAGCATCGGCCCCCGGTTCATGGCGTGTTCGTGTGCTTCCAGAGTGGAGGGCGACTCCTTGAGCCGTAGCTCGTGCTCGATGACCCGTTCGGTGGCCAGCCGATTGGTGAGTACCTCGAGCCTGGCGCTGAACTTGGCCACGGCCTTGGCCATCCGGCGTTTGTCACGGCCCTTGGTGGTGAAGAAGTTGCCGATCAGCATGACCGGGGAGAGCAGACAGAACAGCAGGGTGGTGGGGCTCTTGGTGAGCGCGAACATCGCCCCGCCCAGCAGCAGCGGGGTGATCATCGCCAGCAGCGGGAACGGTGCGTCCTCCTTCTCGGTGGGCACCTCCGGGGAGACGAACTCCTGGCCGATGTAGCGTTTCTCCACCTTGGGCGACCGGTTGAAGAAGATCGGGCCGGGTTTGGGCGCGCTTTCGGGCGCGGCGCCGGCGACCAGACTGATTTCGACCTCGGAGTCGCCGAGCAGCATCCGTTCGGTCTTGGCAATGCGCAGCCGGCCCACGATGCCGCCGTCCACGACGACCCCGTTGGCGCTGCCGAGGTCGATGACCTCCACGGCCTCGCCGATCTCCAGCCGCACGTGCTTCTTCGATACCAGGCTGTCGTGCAGCACGATGTCGCAGGCGGCGTCGCGGCCCACCAGCAGGCTGCCGGGCGCCAGCGGGAACTCGCGGCCTTCATCCGGCCCGGAGAGCACCTTGAGTTGGGCTACCGGCTGCGCCGTCAGCGTTGACGGGGCCTGGTAGAGCACACCGGCGTCGGCGAGGCTCACGGATGCGCCGGAGCCGATCCAGGCCTCCCCCACCGGTCCGTCCGGCGGCAGGGTGAGTGGCACGCTCTGGCCGGGCAGCGTTGCCCGCAGGGTGAGGAACCGGTCCGGTGAGTGCGTGGTCTGCGCGTCGACCCGGCTGATGGTGCCGGCGATTTCGGAGATCGTGGCTGCCGCATCCGCGGTGACGATGATGTCGCTGGCGGCGCCGTTGGGGCGAACCAGGGTGAGCTTGAGGCGCATTCAGTTCCTATGTCAGTAGAGCTGGCGGTGCGGGGTGACGTGCTATTCGCCGCGGCGCTCCCACGGCCAGAGCGGCCGGCCGTGCTCGCCGTAGTGCGAGGCCAGCAGGATCGAGTAGACGAGCGCGACGAGAAAGGCCAGCGCACCCACGGTGAGGGCGAACGGGCTGGCGAGCATGCTGCCGGCGAACAGCAGCACGCCCAAGGGTTGGCCGTTGCCGGCGGCCACGAGGATGGCTCCGGTGACGATGAACAGGCCGTACGCGGCGATGCCGGTGGCAACAGCAAACCCCACCACGACGCGTTGCTTGTCGGGTGGGGTGTTGACGCCGAGAACGATCAGCATGAGCAGCACCAGCAGCACGGCGACGGCCGTCATGGTGGGGCCCACCAGGGTGCCGGCCGACCTGTCGGCGATGACCTCGAGGTTGGTGGCCAGGCTGATCAGGCCGAACGCGGCCACGAGCAGTGCGGCGTAGAGCACGGTCGCGAAAACCGCGACGACGGTCGCATATTTCTGGTAATCGCGCATTCTGTGCTCCCCCCGCACTGCCAGCGGTTAGACCGGACGGGCGAGCTGCGGTCCTTCGGCGAGCTGACGCTCGTATTCGGCCTTGGCGGCGATGTTCTTCGCGGTGATGCTGCGGCCGCGGCGGGCGATCCAGGCGCCGAACCAGATGGGCACCTCGCGGGCCACGACGGCCGCGGCGATGGCGCCGGGGTTCAACCACTGAGTGCTCACGAAGCGGGCCGCTTCGGCGGGGGACAGGTTCCACGCCTGCACGGCGAGCAGGGCGCCGCCGATGTAGGAGAAGTACACGACCACGGCGACAAGGAAGCCGCCGAGCACGTAGGCCCACCAGCCGGCACGGTTGAGCACCGCGACCAGCAGCGCGAAGGCGAGGAAGAAGAAGATCACCGGCACGTAGAAGACCGGCAGCACCAGGAAGTCGGTGAACCGGGTGGTGGCGTCGGCGACGGTGGCGGCGTTGGCGGCGGAGATGAAGAACGCGATGACCGCATAGACGCCGGCGAAGACCGCGGTGGCAATCAGGCCGATGAGGATGCCGGCGGCCCGGTTGCCCAGGGTCTTGGGCGGGGTGGGCGCGGTGACGTACACCGGGCTCTGCGAGAACTGCTGGGTCTGCTGCTGCACCGGCGGCTGCACGGTGGGCTGCGCGGCTGCGGCGGGGACCGTCGCGGCTGCCGGGGTGGGCACGTAGGTGGGCGTGTAGTTCTTCTGCTCCGCAGCTGCTTCATCCCGGGCGACCTCGGCCGGGGTGGGCTCGGCGGTGAGGCGCTCGACCTTCTCGGTCGGCGCCTCCGACGCGTTGACCGTCACCGGGGTGGCCGGCTCGTAGTCGATCGGCTCGCCGGGAACGTAGGCAGGCTCCGGCGTCGAGGTCTCGGCCACCGGTTCGCGCACAGGCTGGTCGACGGTCTTGCTCGGGTCGGCCACGGTGGTGGGCTCCGGGCTCGCATCGTCGTAGATGTGCTCGGTGGGCGCATCCGGGTTGTGGTTCTTGTTGCCCTCGGGGGGCGTGGTGTCGGTCATGCTGCACTCCTCGTGAGCCTCGCGGCCGTAGCTCTGTGCTGCCACTGTAGCAATGCACGCGCCAGAACTGAGGGAGGCCGAACCCGCACAGGCAGGAATGTCGGCGGGCTACTCCGCTACCGCAGCCGCAGGGGCACCTTGCGGGACGAGCACGTAGACGAGGCCCGAGATGGTGGCGTCGACAACACCGGACGTTGCCGCCGGGGCAACTGCGTTTGAATCTGTGTCGCCGTCAGTCGCGGCGACAGATGGAGCGTCGATAACGGCCACAGTGCTCACCCCTGACACCAGAAAGAGCCGTGCGCCGGTCTGCAATCCGTTGACGAAATCGAGTACGCGGTTGTAGTCGCCCGTCAGAGTGATCTGAACTGCCAGCGAAGCGAAGTTCCCGGCTGTGATCAGAGGATCGACGACGGGCGGAATACCGGCCGTTGCGACTGTTGCCTCCGGGGCCGGGACTAGCTCGGTGGTTGCACCGTCCTCGGCTACGGGTGCTGCCACAACTGCGGCTGCAACGGGCGTGTACGCAACTGCGTCGGCCACTGTGATCGACGCGACCGTTACTTGCGACCGGCCGGCGAGTTCGGAGAGTTGCTTGACGAAAGCAGGCATTTCCGTTCCCGTTGGGACCGAATCGTCCAGCGGGGCCAACTCGGCACGCAGGTCATCGATTCCAGCGAAGTCAAGCTTTAGTTGGTCCAGCACCACGGTCTGCTCCGCGTTGACGGCTTGCACTGCCAAGCTTTCCGCGCGGGCCGCGGCGGCGGCCTTGAGTTGCGGCTGAACGCCGAGCATAAATCCAAAGGCAACCACGGCAACCATGGTGAGCACCGAGCCGATGAGCCAAATTCTGTTCTTGTCCATGGCTACTACTCCTTTTCGACGAAGCGCTGCGCGAATGCGGCATCGTTGATGTGCATGGTTATGTTCACGGTGTAGAGTCCGGTCGTTTTATCCAGGCTCACAGAACCGGGGAGCGCATCCGCGAACCCCGGCAGCGTGGCGAGGCCATCCAGCCACGTAGGCACGTCGGGTAAACCGCTACTGGTTGCGGAGAAATTAAGGGTCGCAATCCGTGCCCCCTGAAGCGGAGCCGTAGGCTGCTCGTACGCCAGGATCGGGGTGGCGGAGTCGGCGGTGACTGACTGGATGACCACGCCGGCTGGGAGGATCCTCTGGACCTCGTTGAGATACGACTTCCAGTCAATCTCGGTCGAAACGCCAACGCGCTGAGCGGCCTCCACGAGAGACACCTGAGACTGCGCGCTACGAACCTCTGCGTACTCGATCTGTTCGGCAAGGAGCTCGCCCGTGAGAGCCTGGTCCGCGAGCAAATTTGTCTGCGCCTGGCTCGATAGGAAAGTCGCTCCGGCTGTACCGGCGAGTACCAAAACGAGCAGCCCAACCACGCCAAGCCCCAGGATCCTGCGGGTGGATTTCGCCCGACGGCGCTGCAACACTTCGGGAGGCAAAAGGCTCACACGGGGTTCACCCCCGACCGCCAGTTCCTCTTCAATGGTCCTGCGGCTCACGCGACACTTCCCAGGGCTAAACCCAGTGCAACGAGATAGGTACTTTGCGTCTGTCTGAAGGCGTCAGCACGAACCCCTCGCCCGAGCCCAACCGATTGAGACGGATCAGGGGCTAACACCGGAAGCCTAGTGATTTCGGTCAACGCCTCGGCAAAGCCGGCCAGTCGAGCGCCACCTCCGGTCAGCACAATTCGACTCACCGGCACGGCATTACGGGTATTGACAAAGTAGTTGACCGTGTTCCGCAGGCTGTTGAGGAGCTCCGTTGTGACCTCACGGATGACTGAAGCCGCAGTCTCCTGCCCCAAGGGCGTGGACACATAGCGCTCGGATCTTTTGAGCACTTCGGCTTGGTCTTCCGAGATTTCCAGGCGTTGCATGAGGGCCCGGGTGAGATCCTGACCGCCAGTGGGGATCAGCCGCACGAATTGTGGCGTTCCGGCGTAAGTGATGACGACGGTGGTGGTGCCAGCGCCGATATCAATCTGCACAACAGCGTCGCCGGACTGCGCGCCCCGGAAGATGGACCGGCTCAAGGCGAAGGCAATCAGATCAACGTCAACCGGATTCAGACCGGCCAACTCGACTGCCTGCACGTTTCCCAGGACGGCCTCCTTGACGGCGGCCACGAGTAGACCGTTGACGTGCGGGCCGTCGTCACCGTCGCTCTCGGAGATCGGGTAGAAGTCGAGAAGGGCTTCGGCTACAGGGACGGAGATCATGTCCTGCGCTTGGAAGGGGAGGGACTCCCGGATCCGTTTGAGCGACATTTTCGGTAAGGACAGGTCGCGAGCGACCACGCGGTGGTTGCCGATGCCCAGTACAACATTCTTGCTTTTGAAGCCGCCCGTGGACCAGAGCTGCTTGAGCGCGGATGCCACGGTGTTCGGTTCGAGCACCTCACCTCGGCTGACGGCGCCGTCGGGCAGCGGCACCTCGTGATAACGCACAAGGGTAGGTCGGGAATGTCCGGCGTCGCTCACCTCGACGGCACGCACCGACGCACTTCCAATGTCGATTCCGACGACGTTCGCAGTCATTGCTTCTCCCTAACCATCCGTGCTGTCATGTCAAGCCAAATATCGACAGATAGCCCGTTGCTATCCTCTCGCCGCCGAAGATACCCAGCCACGCCCCAGCGAGCATCCACGGGCCAAACGGTATGCCGCTATCCCGATTGGCCTTCCGAGTCAGGATCAAGACAAGACTAAACAATCCGCCGAGCAGGAATGCGCCGAACGCGCCGACTGCCAGGGCATCCCAGCCCAGCCACCCCAAGTAGAGACCCAGCACTCCGGCGAGCTTGACGTCACCGAGCCCCATCCCCCCGGGGTATAGCAACGCCATCAACAGGTACAGGCTGAACAAAACGACACATCCTGCGGCGGCCGGGATGAGTCGTTGGGACTGATCGCTCAGAATCGCAGCTGAGGTGAGCAAAGCTGAACCAACGATGTAAGCCGGAAGTACTATCCGATTCGGAAGGGTGTGGGTGTCGAGATCGATCATGGCCAGCGCAACGCTCACGGCGGCGAGATAAAGGAAAGCAATGAGCGTCAATCCAAAGGCCAGCACCGGCCGATACCCGGTCGCCATGGGCACCTCCGACAGAGCCCACCAGGTGACAATTCCGAAAAAGATCGCGGTTCCGAGTTCCACCAACGGATAACGAGGTGAGATCGGTGCGGCACAGTCGCGGCACCGTCCTCGTAAAAGCAACCACGAGACAACGGGAATATTGTCCCACGGGCGAATGCGAGCGGCGCAGGAACCGCAAGAGCTCGGGGGCGACACGAATGAGCGGCCAGCCGGGATGCGGAAGATCAGCACGTTGAGAAATGAGCCGATGAGCAAGCCGAATCCTCCGAAAACGACACTCGGAATGAGGATCACCCGACACGATCCCGCGACGAGACCAGGGCGCCCAGGACGGCCGGCGAGCCAGCCGAGCCACCCGGCGTGTACGTGCCGTTACTAAGGTTGGCACCGGGAAGTCCGATTCCGACGTATCCGAAGAGTGCGTTATTCCAGTTGGAAATTGTCCCCGCATACATTTGGCCTCGCCAGGTAAAGCCGTTCCCGGTTCTGATACTGCATGGCGTGTACAGCATCGCTGTGATCGGCGAATCAATCTGGAGGTTGTTCCCGATATCGAAGTCACCCTGATTCGCACTGCAGGTTGCCGTGTTACCTGCGGGCACCAGATCTGGCGTGATGAACCAAACCCGATGCGGCACCGCAGGGTTGGAGGACCTGAAGTTCAAGCTGTTGGCAAAGTCGAACTTGTGGGCGACGACCACGAGGTCGTTGTAGAGGGTGACATCGCCTGAATCGGAAACGCCTGCACAGTTGAGGGCGTTGAAGATAACCGGGTTCGTGCCGTTGTTCTGGGGCAACGGGCAAAGCCCAGCGGTCGCGGGTCGAATGTTCTCGTTGAAGAGGACCCCGGCGGGGGTAGCCCAGTCGTTTCGGTTGTAACCGAACTCAGTCCAGACCGGAACCGTTGGCATTGCCATCGCCGGGTTCCAGCGCGCGGCCGGGTGCGTCCCAGGTTTGGCGCCCGATGCCCTCAGAATGCCGCCAATCGTGCCTCCAGGCGGTAGGAACTGAGTCACGCCTGAGGACCATGCGTCTCCGGTGATCGTGCAGCTCTTGAGCGTGATCGTTCCGGTCACGACGACGACGTTTCCAGTGACCACCGTGTTGTTGTCGCAGTCAAGATTGCCGGTCTTCACCTGGATGGCGGGAACAGTGGCCGAGGACGTAATGGTTCCACCATTGTTGAAACTCGCGCCGTTGGCAAGAAAAATGGCCGGTCCGCTCGGGATGGACGCCGGAGTAGAGGGCGGGGTGGCCGGGGTATATGAATAGATGGCCTCGATCTTGCTTACATCCCCAGCGGTAGACCCGCTCACGCCGAGAGAGTGAGCTGTGCCCGTTGACTCGATCTTGACCTGAGTAGCGATAGCACAGGCCACCGGAGACCCCGCGGCGTTCTGAAACTCGAGCACCGCAGACGCAATTGGATCGCTGGAGACTACCGGCGACACACAAGATCCTCGGGATATGGATTCCACGGCGAGGGCGGTCCCCGCCTGGGCCGCTGCACGAGACTGCACGTGCGCTCTGCTCCCACTCGTAGTCGCAAGTCCGTTCACAGTCGCAGCGGTGATCGTGAGGCCGATCACTAACGTGACCGCCATCACACCGAGGACGGCCATCAGGGCGCTCCCACGCTCTTGGAACGCGGTCAATTTGAACCTCAGAAACATGGCAAACCTACCAATCCGGTCACCGGCACAGGAACGGGCAAGGGCTGAAGACTGCTCACGGCATTGTTTATCCGCACGGGCTCACCATCGACTGTGCTGACGTCGAGAGTGAGAATGATCCCTCGTGACGGCGCAGGAGGAGGAGGCGCTGGGCCAGGAACTGGGGTCGAAACAGGGGTAAGGCTAACTATGGGAACGCCTGAAACGGCGTTCATTCCGTCTCCAAGGAGTGTCCAGGTATCAAAATCAGTGGCTGATATCAGCAAACTGGACGTCTTGGTTCGAACTTCACCGCCGCCGAAGTACCAAGCTTGGCAGCGCCAGACCGGCGTAGTAGCCATGCTTGCGGTGCGCACGGTCAGTAGCTGCGTTCCCGGGCTGGGCGTGGTGAGTGCTAGCGCACTGGCGTTGCGCACTCCCTGCCCGATCGATTCTGCAACAAGCTGACCAGCGTTGCTCGCCTGGGTGGCATTGCGGACCGTGCGCTGAGTTGCCAACGAATTGATGAGCACTCCGCCGACGATAACCAGCACTATCACCATCATCGAGATGTATATGAGCAGTTCGATTAGCGTGAAGCCAGAGGTCGTGTCTCCTCTGTCGAACTCGGGACGGGAGTCGGCCATCAGGCGGACTTGAGGTAGACCCGTGTGGTCGCCGTTGCCGGCGCGATAGTCGAACCGACCACCGATACCGCCACCGTGACTCTGACTGTTCCCGGGTACGTCAACGGGCAAGTGCTAACGGAGCGTGTCGGCTGGTAGCTCACGCCTCGCGCGTCAGGCGGTACGGCGGCAACGGTTGCGACCTCGTACGCCTCGATGAGAGCGCACGTGTCTCCGGCGGTTCGGGCCTGATCCATCTGGTCGTTCACTAACTGTGTGGCCGTAGCAACGGAGGAGTTGATGACCGTGGACGTCATCGAGGTGACAAGGAGTGGCAGGAAGGCTATCGCCAGAAGGCCGAGGAGGAACATCGATACGACGATCTCAATGAGGCCGAATCCATCGTCACGGTTCTTTATACGCCGCGGACTGAAATCGGATTCCACTGCATCCTCCTTTCATGTGGCCCGGGAAAGGTAAGGGGCTGGTGGACGCAATCTTTGTGATCCGCGTCATGCCAGCCCCTACCCAGAAATTGGGGTTAGCAGCCGCCAGTGGTGACCCCTGCGGTGTCAGTCGCGTGGAATGTGTGCCCCGTCGCTGTATTGACAGTATCGAATCCAGCGATGCAGAAACCCGCGGGCGTAGTGGTTGTCGCGGCAATTGTCAGGTTTGAGGATGTGGGCGCCGAGAAACCAGACAGGCCGGTCAGTGTGGTTGGAATGACCCCGTTGCTGGCCACCATAGATGCCACAACTGCAGTCTTCGCATTCGCGATGTCTGATTTCACGGCGCTGTCACGTGCCGACACTTGCTGGCCAAGGAAGATCGGGATGGCAACGGCAGCGAGGATGCCGATGATGATAACGACGACCAGGAGCTCGATGAGCGTGAAGCCCTTCTCCTTCTGGTCAAGTGCTGAACGCTTGTTGGCAAGCGATGCCGAGATTCTGCGGATCATTAGGGGGGTCCTTTGCTGAGAGAGAACTGGGAAGAGCGATTGCGTTGCCTGATTTGAGCATATGGTCTCGGAGACCGTGTGCTCTCCCGCAGGTGGGGGCAGTTCAAAGAGGCACTACCCCCATTTCGGGGGGTATGACTACTTGATGTACTCGAAAATACTGAACATCGGCATGTACAGCGCCACGATCATCCCGCCGACCACGACGCCGATGAACGCGATCATGAGCGGCTCAATGAGCGCGGTGAGCTGCTCGGCCGTGGCTTGCACCTCCTGATCGTAGAAGTCCGCGATCTTGCCCAGCATCTGCTGCAGCGCTCCGGCATCCTCGCCGACGGAAATCATTTGCACCACCATCGCGGGAAACACTGGCTCCAAGGCGAGCGGTCCCGCAATCGACTTGCCCTGACGCACCGACTCCTGCACCTTGCGCAACGCGGACTCAACCACCCAGTTGCCGGAAGTCTCACCGACGATGTTCAACGATTGCAGGATCGGCACGCCAGCGCCGATCATTGTCGAAAAGTTGCGGCTGAACCTGGCGATGGCCAGTTTGGTCATGAGCGGGCCGAAGACGGGCACCTTGAGTTTGATCGGGTCGACGACCTTGCGCACACGTTCGGTGTTCTTGTTCTTGCCCCACCAGACAGTGAAAATGATCCCACCGACAATGAGCACAGGCAGGAGCCACACCATGGCGCTGGACAGCACGACAAGTATCTGAGTGGGCAACGGAAGCTGGCCACCGAAGCCGGCAAACATCTTCTCGAAGACCGGAACGATGAACGTCAACATACCGATCACCGCGAGCACCGCCATGATGAGCACAATGGTCGGGTACGCCATCGCCGACTTGATCGTGTCCCGCAGCTTCGTCTCTGACTCGAAGTTACCGGCGACCGAGTTGAGGGAATCCTCCAGGAATCCACCTGTTTCTCCGGCCCGAATCAGGTTGATCATGATCGGCGGGAAGGTGGTCGAGTACTTGCCGATGGCATCCGACAGGGACACGCCCGTTTCAACGTCGGTCCGGACGGCCGCGAGGATCTTTGCGAGTTCTTTGTTCTCCGTTTGCTCAGAGAGGATGTTGAGAGTACGGAGCAGGGAGAGGCCAGCCGAGGTCATGGTCGCCATCTGCCGGCTCATGATGGCCAGGTCCTTCAGGCCGATCCGTTTGCTAAACCCAGGAATCGTGATGTCCGTGTTGAGCCCGGTACCGACGGCAACTTCCGACACAGAGATCGGTGACAGCCCCATCGTGCGCATCCGCGTCATGGCAACGCTCTCCGAGGAGGCGTCCAATCGGCCCTTGATGACCTTGCCTGCGGCATTACGGCCCTTATAGGCGAAAGCTACACTAGCGGGCATCAGTAGCCACTCCCTCCGGAAAAGGCGTCGTAGTCGATGCCGTCGCTCGACATCGGTGACGTAGCCGTGCCCGTTGCGGTCGGGTCGATCCGACGAATGAGCTGGGCGAGACCCTCAAGATCTTGGGCTTTCTCCTCGGCGGATTCTCGGCTGATGAGACCGGCATCGACCAGTTCGGCCAGGTGCTGGTCCATGGTGTGCATGCCCAGGGCACGGCCGGCCTGCATTGCCGAAGGGATTTGGTAGGTCTTGCCCTCACGGATGAGGTTGGCGATCGCGGAAGTGGCGAACATGACCTCAGTCGCCACCACCCGGCCGTCATCGACGCGCTTCACCAGGGTCTGACAGATGACACCTTGCAGGGTCGCGGCCAGCTGGGAGCGCACCTGGGCCTGCTGGTGGGGCGGGAAGACATCGATCATGCGGTCGATAGTCTGCGGAGCGCTCTGGGTGTGCAGCGTCGCGAAGACGAGGTGGCCGGTCTCAGCGGCAGTGATTGCAACGGAGATGGTCTCGAGGTCACGAAGCTCGCCGATCAAGATCACGTCGGGGTCTTGCCGAAGGACGTGTTTCAGGGCTGCGGCGAAGCTCTTGGTGTCGCTCCCGACCTCACGCTGGTTCACCAGGGACATCCGATGCTTGTGCAGAAACTCGATCGGGTCTTCCACGGTGACGATGTGGTCGGCACGGGTGCGGTTGACCTCGTCGACGAGTGCGGCTAGAGTCGTTGATTTGCCCGACCCGGTCGGACCGGTAACGAGCACGAGCCCTCGCGGCAGCGCCGCGAACCGGGCCACCGACTCGGGCATCCCCAGCTCTTTGAGCGGTTTGATGTCTCGCGGGATCAGTCGGAATGCTGCGCCTATCGAGCCTCGCTGCTGGTAGTAGTTGACCCGAAACCGGGCACCGTTGGCGGTATATGCGAAGTCCAGTTCCAGTTCCCGTTCGAACTCCATGTGCTGCGCGGGAGTGAGGATGCTAAGCAGAGCGCTCGATACCTTGTCGAACAACCAGCGAGTCGTGTTGTCGAGTGGGCGCAGGCTGCCGTTCACCCGGAGGTTGGGCGGTGCACCCACCGTGATATGGAGGTCCGAGCCGTTGAGGTCGAGCACCTCCTGCAGGGCATCAAGAAGGTCCTGATCGACGCCCGAAGGCTCATCCGTGCGCTGGGCGCGGCGAGAGCGAACGGGGTCGGCGCCCTCCGACCGAGGCCGGAGCACCCGGACCTGCTCCGCCCCCTCCAGCGCCGAGCGGGTGAGGTCCGGGCGGATGTCCTCGCCCGACCAGGCCGGTTCGGCGTGTGTCGGCGACACGGTCACGATTTCCGCGGGCAGGTCGTACTTGGAGACGAAGGGCGCTGAGTCTCCAGCGGGGGAATCTGCCGGGTCCTTGAGATACCACGGCTCAGGCTCGATGGCGGCGGCCGCCGGGTCGGCTCTGGCATCCTCGTCGCCGTTTGGACGCTGCGGCGGGGTCACCGGAATGTCGTAGATGGGCTGGCTCATGTTGGTGTCCCCTTTTGCACTACGCGACCACTCGCAAAATTTCTTCGATCGATGTCAAACCCAGGCGGGCTTTCGCCCAGCCGTCTTCGCGGAGTGTGATCATGCCCTGGTCGCGGGCGACGCGGGCGATCTCAGCGCTGGAGGCGCGAGCGACGGCGAGTCGCTCGATCTCCTCGGTCACCGTCATGACTTCGTGGACGGCGAGTCGGCCCCGATAGCCGGTCTTGGAACAGCTCGAGCAGCCGACCGGTTCGTAGATCGTCGGCAACGGCAACTCCGGGTCGAACGCGAAGCGCAACCGAGTGAGGCCCTCGGCGGTCAGCGCTGATGGCGCCTTGCACTTGTCACACAGCCGTCGGGCCAGTCGTTGGGCGACGACGCAGTCGATGGCAGAGCCGACCAGGAACGGTTCGATGCCCATTTCGGTGAGCCGGGTGATGGCGCTCGGCGCGTCGTTGGTGTGCAGGGTCGACAGCACGAGGTGGCCGGTAAGTGAGGCCTCGATGGCGATCTGCGCGGTTTCGTGGTCGCGGATCTCACCCAGCAGCACCACATCCGGGTCGCTGCGCAGGATGGAACGCAGGGCGCTGGCGAAGGTGAGGCCCGCCTTCACGTTCACCTGCACTTGATTGATGCCCGCCATGCGGTACTCCACCGGGTCTTCGACGGTGATTACGTTGACCTCGGGGCGGGCGACTGCGCCGAGGGTCGTGTACAAGGTTGTGGACTTGCCCGAGCCGGTAGGGCCGGTGATCAGGATCATGCCGTATGGCTTGGAATATGCGGTCTTGTAGGCCTCGAAGTTGTGCTCAAGTAGGGCCAGCGCCCGCACGTCCAGGGTGGTGCTGGAGTTGTCGAGGATTCGCATGACGACCTTTTCGCCCCACACCGTGGGCAGCGTCGCCACACGCAGGTCGATTTGCCGGCCCGCGTGCCGCACCGTCATACGGCCGTCCTGGGGTTTGCGGCGTTCGGCAATGTCGATGTCGCTCATGATCTTGAGCCGGGAAATGACACCGTTTTGGATGCTTTTGGGTGCGGTCTGCATTTCGTGCAAGACCCCGTCGATGCGGTAGCGCACCCGCAGGCTGTGCTCGCCGGGTTCGATGTGGATGTCGGATGCGAGGTCCTGGATGGCCTGGCTGACGAGCAGGTTCACGAACCGCACGATCGGGGCGTCGTCGTCTCCCGCATCGGAGACGCCGAAGGAGGCGCTTTCGGCGGCAGCGGCGGCGTTCTCTTCTTCGAGTGTGGAGGTGAGATCGCTGAGTTCGCCATCGGCCCGGTGGTAGCGGCTGATGGCGGCGAGCAGGTCGGAGCGTTCGGCGACGACCTGGGTGACACGCATCCCGGAGGCCTCGCGCACATCGTCGACAGCAAAGACGTTGCCGGGGTCGACCATGGCCAGCACCAGCCGGTTGCCGTCTATGAGCACCGGGAGTACCTCGTGCCGCCGGCAGACCCCGACGGGCACGAGGGCCACGGCTAGTCGGTCGACGGGGTAGTCGGCGAGCTCGACGAAGGGCAGGTTCGCCTGCGCTGCCCGGGCCTTGGCGAACTGTACCTCACTGATAACGCCCTGGGCGACAAGCGCACGCACGGCAGATTCGTCGGCCGGATCCCCGGCCAGGAGCGTATCCAGTACTTCGATTGGCAACAGGCCGTGCAGAATCAGGATCTCAGTGAGCGTCGCCATGAGAACCTCTCCATCCGGGCTGTGGCTGCAGGGAGACGAGCGCACGCAGCTGGTCAACCAGCGCCCGAATGAGATGACGAGTCACGATAACCCAGGCCTCATGAGGTGGCGACTCCCACAAACAGGGGGCCCAGGGTCGGCCCGGCCGGTCCGGTGTCAGCTAGGTCGGTCGATGCTTATCTGTACCTTATCGGCTGGGCCGCCGCTCTGCGCACATATATGCCTCGGCCCGTCGCATTGCTGGGTCAGGCACCGGCCCAGATCGTGTTAACCATGTCGTGGGTGTAGCCATCCGGGCCGGCGTTCACCCAGAGGGTGGCCAGCCAGATGCCGCCGCGCAGGAAGTGCGACTGGCCGTAGCGGCCGACGTCGGTGGTGGTTTCGGTGATGCAGCGCAGCCCGTCCAATTCCTCGTAACACTCCATGCCCAGCGCACGGAGGCGGGCCTCGACGGCGGCGGTCTGGTCGGCGGCGACCCACACCACACTGGTGGACACGCCGCTGTCGGACGCCCCGGCGGGGCTGACCCACCGGCAGCTGAGGTGCTCGCTTCCGTTGATGATCGCGCGCAGCTCGGGGTCGTCGGCGCCGTCGCGCACATCGGCGCCGGGCTGGGTGGTCCAGGCCGGGTTGAGTACCAGGTCGCCGAACGCACCGACCATCGTGGGGCTGTAGATCTGCTCGCAGGCGGCCGGCTTGGGGGTGCCAGGTTCGAGCACGGCGGTGGGGGCGCTGACCGCGGCAGCCGCCGCCGGCGCTGCTGGCACGGGCCGGGCGTCGGGGTCCACTGCGGGGGTGGGCACGGGCCGGGGTGAGAAGACCACCCACACCGCGGCCAGCACGACGAAGACGGTCACGATACCGCCCAGGATCAGCAGCACCCACTGTGCTCCGGCCGTGATCGTCGGTGTTCCATGAACGGACATTCGGCCTCCCTGAGCGCAATCCTTCCGGAGGATTTTGCGCACAGCATAGCCCGACGGGGCCAGGGAGGTGCTGGTTAGGCGCCGGCCCAGACGGTGGCGACCATGTCGTGGGTGTAGCCTTCCGGGCCCGCGTTCACGTAGCGGGTGGCCAGCCAGATGCCGTCGCGCAGAAAGTGCGACTGGCCCGCGATGCCCTCGGCACCCTCGGTCGATTCGGCGATGCAGCGGATGCCGCCGAGCTCTTCGTAGCAGTTCAGGCCGTCGCCGAGCAGCCGCTGGTGCACCGCTTCGGACTGCTCGGCCGTGACGAAGACCACGTTGGAGGTGAGGCCGCTACCCGAGCCGCCGTCGGGGTTGCCCCATACGCAAGTGAGGTGCTCTGCGCCCTCGATGACGACGATGAGTTGTTCGTCGTCGGTACCGAACAGCACGCCGGAATTGACGTCTTTCTCGGCCCACTCGGGGTTAAGGGTGCCGGTCTCGTTGAGGGTGGCCAGCATGGCGGGGCTGTAGATCGCCTCGCAGCTGGTGGGGCGCGGCCCGGCGGCCACCGCGGGCGCGGCGCTGGCGACGGCCTGCGGCTCGGCGGTTGCGGTGGGCGTGGGGCGGGTGCCCGGCAGGGAGTCGTCGGAGCCGGAAGGAGTGCCCGCTCCCCCGCGCCAGACAACGAGCACCACGATCAAGGCCACGACCAGCAGCACGCCGACGGCGCCGAGGGCGAACCACAGCGGGCGCCGGGACGGTGAACCAGTCGGCAACGTTGCAGCACCCATGGCGGTGACCCCCTTCGAGATTTTCCCCCAGCCTAGCTGGCCGTTTGCCTCCGGGCCGGATGCGGGGCATCATGGGTCGCGAGCCACCGTGTGTTCATGACTCCTTGTTGCGCGACCTAGTCCGCACTGTCTGTCACACGGTGGCTCCTCGCATCCGCTGGTCGCGCTTGTCGGCGACGAGCCTAAGAACGAGCGAGTCAGGTGGCGAAGACGACCGCGGGGGAAGCGCTGGGAGTCGGCTTCGAGAAGAGGTAACCCTGGCCGTAGCGGCAGCCCATCGCCTGCAGCAGGTCTCGCTGGTTGGTGGTCTCGATGCCCTCGGCGACCACATCCAGATTGAGGGAGTCCGCCAAACGGAGGATTCCTTCCACTATCGCTCGATCGTGTTCGGACCGTTCAAGGTCGCGGATGAACGACAGGTCGATCTTCAACAGGTCCACGGTGAACTCGCGCAAATGTGTGAACGACGAGTAGCCGGTGCCGAAGTCGTCGATGGCGAGCCGCACTCCGATGGCGCGCAGCTCCTGGAAGGTTCGGGCGGCGGAGTCGATCGCCTCAAGCACGGCGCTCTCGGTGAGCTCCAGCCAGAGCTGGTCAGGGGCCAGACCCGAGTCCCTGAGCGCGCGCTTGACGACAGCGCCGAAGTCGTCCTGCACGAACTGCCGGGCCGAGACGTTCACGCTGACGGCCACGTTGCGCTCCAGGGCGGTCGCCGCGTGGCAGGCCTGGCCCAGCACCGTGGCACCGATGCCCTTGATCAAACCGACCTCTTCGGCAATAGCGATGAACTCCCCCGGGGAGATCATCCCGCGCTCGGGCCGCCGCCAGCGCGCGAGGGCCTCGGTCGCCACGACTCGGTTTTCCTGCAGGTCCACGATGGGCTGGTACCACGTCTCGATCTCGCCCTGAGCGACGGCGTCGCGCAGAGCCAGCTCGGTGTCGAGCCGCTGGTGAATGCGGTAGCGCAGGTCGTCGTCGAAGACCTCGTATCGGGCGCGGCCCCGTCCCTTGGCCAGGTACATCGCCTGATCAGCGTTGCGCAGCAATGACTCGGCGTCGTCATGACCGAGCCCGAATGCTATGCCGATGCTGGCATCCACGGATGCGATCTGGTCACCGAACTGGATCGGCTCTGAGATGGCCTTCTGGAACGCCTCGGCGATCTTGTTGACGTCCCCGCTGCGGCCGACATCCGGGCAGATGACCACGAATTCGTCCCCGCCGATGCGGGACACCGTGTCGGTCGCCCTGGCATGCTGGCGCAGCCGGAGCCCAACCTGCATTAGGACGGCGTCGCCGGCGTGATGGCCGAGGCTGTCGTTGACGAATTTGAATCGGTCGAGGTCGATGAACAACACGGCGACGCCGGTACCGCGACGCGACGCCTGGAGGAGAGCCTGATTCAGCCGGTCGAGTAGCAGCAGGCGATTGGGCAGGTTTGTCAGCGGATCGTGGAAAGCTAGATGCTCGACCCGGGCTTCGGCCAGGCGCCGGGCGGTGATGTCCTCGAGTTGGTACAGGAACCCGCCGGCCTGCTCACCCTCGTTGATCTCGGCGATGCTGACCTTGACCCAGGTTTCCTCACCGTCGTCGCGTCGCATCCGACGGTCCATGCGGCGGCCCGTCGGGCCGTCGAGTCCGACCGTCGCGGATGCCGCGCCATCACCGGCATTCGCCGGGCTGAACATCGACTCGATGGGCTGATTCACCACCGGGATCAATGACCCGGCCAGGTCGAAGAGCCGCTTGTTCGCCTCGACGACTATTCCGTCCAGGGACACGATGGCTGTTCCGAGCGGCGACGAGGCGAAGGCGGCCTCGAAGCGGGCACTGGCCGCCGATGCCGCGTGTTCGGCAGCGCGCAGCGCGGTCACGTCGGTCACGCTGGCAAGGTGCCCCAACACAACCCTCGCGTCTGTAATCGGGGCGGTGCTCACCTGCACCCAGTTGACCTGGCCGGAGGGAGTGCGGAATCGCATGGTCGTCTCGTAGGCCTCCCCGGCGGCGGCGTACTGGTGCCATTCCTGACGCACTCGGTCGGCGTCGTCGGGGTGCATGGCCGCGACCCAGCCGTCGCGCCGCGACTGGCGCTTCGTGAGCCCGCTCAGCTCGAGCCACTGGTCGTTAGCCGAAATGATTCCGCCCGCAGCATCCAGTTGCACGATGCCAACCGGTGCGATCTTGATCAGCGTGTGGAGCGTGTCCGCCGTCTCCGCCAGCTGCCGGGTGCGAGCGTCAACCGTCTCCTCAAGGGTGTGGTTGGCCTCGGCGAGGGCCTGCATGGCCGCGTCCCGCTGGCGATCGAGGGTGCGCAGCCGGCGCGCCGCGATCCAGGCGAGCCCCGTGCCGAGAACTGTCATGACCGCGATCAGGATGGCGACGCCGAACACCGTGTCGTACCAGCCCAGGCGGCGGCCCGCAAGGTCGGCCAGCCCCAGGACGAACGGGCCGAGGAACAAGACAGGAATGACCGGGCGGAGCAGATGCCCCGCGCTGCCCGGGTCGCCCAACAGCGCGATCAGACCGTTGGCGGGACGCTGCAGCAGGATCGACAACGACAAAATGGCCAGCCCGAGCGCCGAGGGCAAGGCCATGCTCGCGAACCCGCCGACACTGTAGAGCGAGGAGACCCCGTAGGCGTAGCCGAGAATCGCGATCAGGCTGATTATGAGCGTCCCGAAGGCCAGTCCGAGCATCACGCTGGCGCGGGCGAGCCGGCTGGCGACGACGGATGCCCCGAGCAGCAGCAGCGACACCGCCGTGGCCGGCGCCATGCGCGCGGTCTGCCCGTCGAAGTCGATACCCGCAAGCTCGTCAATGCCGAGTGATATCCCGAAGATGTACTCGGCCAGGGTGAGCACACCGATCATGGCAACAGCGAGACCCAGACCCAGGCTGACTCGGCGCCGGTCCAGCATTGCCACGGCAGCAGAGACGAGAATGAAGCCCACTGCGGTCATCGGTTTGATCGTCCACAGGCCGGCGATGGCCCCGGGGATCGCGCCGAGCCCGACGTACCATCCGATCAGGAGGATCACACCGACCGCTCCGGCGACGGCCGCTCCGGTGAGACTGGCCAACCGCATGATGTGCCTCTGCTCCCGATGGGCAGGAGCGCCACTCGTCATGATGATTCTACCGGGCCGACGCTCGTCGCAGGTTCTTAACGCAGAATGGGCCCCTGCCGAAGCGTCGGGCATCCGAAATCACGTTGACGGCGTCCGGGGAAGACCGGTGCCGGCCGGGATCAACTCACGGATGATCACGTTCTCCTTCAGGCCCGTTGGCTGAGGTTGTCCAAACCTGGTGACGTGCATTCAGAGGTCCACTCACGGGGTCTCGACAAGCTCGACCGACGAGATGGGGACGCGCCGGAGGATGGCTCACGGGATCTCGACAAGCTCGATCAACGAGGGGGCTCGATTAACGGGGAATGGCCCCCTGCCTAAGCAGGGGGCCATCCGGGAATCACACTCGGTTAGTTGTACGTACCGGGGGTGAAGTCGTCCGACGAGAAGCTGTCGAAGTCGACGAAGCTCAGGTCACCCTCGGTGAACGCTGCATCATCAGTGAAGATGCGGTTCGGGTAACGCTCAGCCTTGGCTTCATCCGTTGCCTCGACGTTGACGTCGCGGTAACGGGGAAGACCGGTGCCGGCCGGGATCAACTTACCGATGATCACGTTCTCCTTCAGGCCCATCAGCGGGTCGCTCTTGCCTTCCATGGCCGCCTGGGTCAGAACCCGGGTGGTCTCCTGGAAGGAAGCGGCCGACAGCCACGACTCGGTAGCCAGCGAAGCCTTGGTGATACCCATGACTTCCTGACGAGCCGAAGCCGTCTTCTTGCCCTCGGTGAGCGCGGTGCGGTTGAGCTCGTTGTACTTCAACCGGTCAACGAGCTCGCCCGGCAGCAGGCCGGTGTCGCCGTGCTCCACCACAGTCACCTTGCGAAGCATCTGACGAACGATGACCTCGATGTGCTTGTCGTGAATCGGCACGCCCTGCGAACGGTAGACATCCTGCACGCCACCAACGAGGTGCTTCTGCACCGCACGGACACCCTTGACGCGAAGAACTTCCTTCGGGTCGACGGCGCCGATGATGATCTGCGTGCCGAGCTCCACGTGCTGGCCATCCTCAACGAGGAGGGTCGCGCGCTTGAGCACCGGGTAGGCGATTGCTTCGTCACCGTTGTCGGGGGTCAGGATCACCTTGCGGCTACGATCCGTGTCCTCGATGGTGATGCGGCCAGCAACGTCGACGATCGGCGATGCGCCCTTGGGGGTACGCGCCTCGAAGAGCTCCTGCACCCGGGGCAGACCCTGGGTGATGTCGTCTGCGGATGCGGAACCACCGGTGTGGAAGGTACGCATGGTCAGCTGCGTGCCGGGCTCACCGATCGACTGTGCGGCGATGATGCCGACGGCCTCTCCGATGTCCACGAGCAGGCCGGTAGCGAGCGAACGGCCGTAGCAGACCGCACACACACCGACAGCAGACTCGCAGGTCAGCACCGAGCGCACCTTGATGTTCTCGACGCCGGCGGCAACCAGCTTCTCGATCATCACGTCACCGACGTCGTCTCCGGCGTCAGCAACGACCTCACCCTTGGCGTTGACCGCGGGGGCGGCCAGGCTGCGGGCGTAGACCGCGTTCTCCACGTTGGGGTGACGTGAGAGAGCGCCGGCGGCGTCGACCGTGGCGATCGGCAGTTCCAGACCCTTGGTCGTACCGCAGTCGTCTTCGCGGATGATGACATCCTGCGAGACGTCGACGAGACGACGGGTGAGGTACCCGGAGTCTGCGGTACGCAGAGCGGTGTCGGCCAGACCCTTACGAGCACCGTGAGTAGCAATGAAGTACTCGGCGACGGACAGGCCTTCGCGGTAGCTCGAGATAATCGGGCGAGGGATGATCTCACCCTTCGGGTTGTTAACCAGACCACGCATACCGGCGATGTTTCGCACCTGCAGCCAGTTACCACGAGCACCAGAGGTAACCATCCGGTTGATCGTGTTGTCGGCCGGGAAGTTCGCCTGCATGGCCGCGGCGACGTCTTCGGTCGCCTTGGTCCAGATCTGGATGAGCTCCTGACGACGCTCGAGGTCGGTCGTGAGACCCTTCTCGAACTGCGACTGAACCTTCGCGGCCATCTTCTCGTAGGTACCGACGATCTCCTTCTTGTTCGGAGGCGTCAGGATGTCGCTGAGCGCGACGGTCACACCGGAGCGGGTGGCCCAGTAGAAGCCGGCGTCCTTGATGCGGTCCAGCGTTGCCGCTACTTCCACCTTCGGGTACCGCTCTGCGAGGTCGTTCACGATGGCCGAGAGGGTGCCCTTGTCGGCAACCTTCTCGAAGTACGGGTAGTCAGCCGGCAGCGCCTCGTTGAAGATTGCGCGGCCCAGCGTGGTGTTCACCAGTACGGTTCCGACGGCCTGACCATCGACCAGCTCAACACCATCGGGCTGAGTGCCCTCGGTGAAGTACAGGTCGCTGATGCGGATGCGCACCTTGGCGTTCAGGTCGAGCGACTTCTGGTCGTGGGCCAGGATGGCCTCCGAGACAGAGGTGAACGCGCGGCCTTCGCCGGTGACGCCGTCCTTGAGCGTGGTCAGGTGGTGCAGACCGATGATCATGTCCTGGGTGGGCAGGGTCACCGGGCGACCGTCAGACGGCTTCAGGATGTTGTTCGAGGCGAGCATCAGGATGCGCGCTTCGGCCTGGGCCTCCATGGACAGCGGCAGGTGCACAGCCATCTGGTCACCGTCGAAGTCGGCGTTGAACGCCGCACAGACGAGGGGGTGCAGCTGGATGGCCTTACCCTCCACGAGCTGAGGTTCGAAGGCCTGGATACCGAGGCGGTGCAGCGTGGGTGCACGGTTCAGCAGAACCGGGCGCTCACGGATGATCTCCTCGAGCACGTCCCACACCTGGGGGCGGCTGCGCTCGACCATGCGCTTGGCGGCCTTGATGTTCTGAGCGTGGCTCAGGTCGATCAGGCGCTTGATCACGAACGGCTTGAAGAGCTCCAGGGCCATCTGCTTGGGCAGACCACACTGGTGCAGCTTCAGCTGCGGGCCGACAATGATGACCGAACGGCCGGAGTAGTCAACGCGCTTACCGAGCAGGTTCTGACGGAACCGACCCTGCTTACCCTTGAGCATGTCGCTAAGGGACTTGAGGGCGCGGTTACCGGTACCCGTGACGGGACGGCCACGACGACCGTTGTCGAAGAGCGCGTCAACGGCCTCCTGCAGCATCCGCTTCTCGTTGTTCACGATGATCTCGGGGGCACCGAGGTCAAGCAGACGACGCAGACGGTTGTTGCGGTTGATCACACGACGGTAGAGGTCGTTGAGGTCGGAGGTCGCGAAACGGCCACCGTCGAGCTGCACCATCGGGCGCAGTTCCGGCGGGATGACCGGCACGACGTCGAGCACCATCGCGGCCGGCGAGTTGCCGGTCATGATGAAGGCGTTGACGACGCGCAGACGCTTGATGGCGCGGATCTTCTTCTGACCCTTGCCCTCGGCGATCTGCAGGTGCAGGTTTTCGCTCTCGGTGACCAGGTCGAAGGCCTCGAGGCGCTTCTTGATGGCCTCGGCGCCCATGAAGGCCTCGAAGTACATGCCGAAGCGGTCCTGGAGCTCGTGGAAGACGGAGTCTTCCGGCTTCAGGTCGCCGACCTTGAGGGTGCGGAAGTCTTCCCAGACACGCTCGAGGTGAGCAATCTGCTCGTCGAGGGCCTTGCGGACCTGCGACATCTCCTTCTCGGCGGCGTCCTTGGTGCGCTTCTTCTGGTCGCTCTTGGCGCCTTCGGCCTCCAGTGCTGCGAGGTCGGTTTCGAGGCGCTGCAGGCGGTCGGCGATGCGGGAGTCGCGGCTGCCTTCGAGGGTCTTGATCTCGAGACGCAGTTCGTTCTCCAGCCCAGGCATGTCCTGGTGGCGACCGTCTTCGTCAACCTCGATGACCATGTAGGCAGCGAAGTAGATGACCTTTTCGAGGTCCTTCGGAGCCATGTCCAGCAGGTAACCGAGACGCGAGGGCACACCCTTGAAGTACCAGATGTGGGTGACCGGGGCGGCGAGTTCGATGTGGCCCATGCGCTCACGGCGCACCGACGACTTCGTGACCTCTACGCCACAGCGCTCACAGACGATGCCTTTGAAGCGCACTCGCTTGTACTTGCCGCACGAGCACTCCCAGTCGCGGGACGGTCCGAAGATCTGCTCTCCGAAGAGACCGTCCTTTTCCGGCTTGAGTGTGCGGTAGTTGATGGTTTCGGGCTTCTTGACCTCACCGTGCGACCAACGACGGATGTCGTCAGCGGTGGCCAGGCCAATGCGAAGCTCGTCAAATGTTGTTACGTCGAGCAATTTCTCTCCTTGGAAAGTTTTCGAGTATTCGTCAGTGGCCTGGTTTAGATGTCGTCGATTGACGACGACTCAAACCGGGTGGAAATGTTGATGCCCAGTTCCTCCGCTGCGCGGAAGACCTCGTCATCCGTGTCGCGCAGGCTGACTGCGGTTCCATCGGCCGAGAGCACCTCGACGTTCAGGCACAGCGACTGCATTTCCTTGATCAGAACCTTGAAGCTCTCGGGGATACCGGGTTCCTGGATGTTCTCGCCCTTAACGATGGCTTCGTACACCTTGACGCGGCCGAGGATGTCGTCCGACTTGATGGTCAGGAGTTCCTGCAGGGCGTAAGCGGCTCCATATGCTTCGAGCGCCCACACCTCCATCTCACCGAAACGCTGTCCACCGAACTGCGCCTTACCACCCAGCGGCTGCTGCGTGATCATGGAGTACGGGCCCGTCGAACGTGCGTGGATCTTGTCGTCGACGAGGTGGTGCAGCTTCAGGATGTACATGTATCCGACCGCGATGGGCATCGGGTACGGCTCGCCGGAGCGACCATCGAACAGCTGCGTCTTTCCAGTCGAGTCGATCAGGCGGTCGCCGTCACGAGTCAGAGTCGTCGAGTCGAGCAGACCGGCGATTTCTTCCTCGAGCGCGCCGTCGAACACCGGGGTCGCGACCTTGGTGTTCGGGGCGGCGCTGTGCGCGGCTTCGGGAAGACGGCCGGCCCACTTGGGCTTACCCTCGACCTGCCAGCCCTGCTTGGCGATCCACCCGAGGTGGGTCTCCAGCACCTGACCGAAGTTCATGCGGCCCGGGATACCCAGCGGGTTCAGGATGATGTCAACCGGGGTTCCGTCGGCGAGGAACGGCATGTCCTCGACCGGCAGGATCTTCGAGATGACACCCTTGTTGCCGTGACGACCGGCGAGCTTGTCACCCTCGGTGATCTTGCGCTTCTGGGCGATGAAGACGACAACACGCTGGTTGACGCCCGAGCCGAGCTCGTCGTCGCCATCCTGCGAGTCGAAAACCTTGACACCGATGATGGTGCCACGCTCACCGTGAGGAACCTTCAGGGAAGTGTCGCGAACTTCGCGGCTCTTCTCGTTGAAGATCGCGCGCAGCAGGCGCTCCTCGGCGGACAGCTCGGTCTCGCCCTTCGGCGTGACCTTGCCCACGAGGATGTCGCCGGGGCGAACCTCGGCGCCGATGCGGATGATGCCACGCTCGTCCAGGTCTGCAAGCAGGTCCGGGGAGACGTTGGGCAGGTCGCGAGTGATCTCTTCCTTGCCCAGCTTGGTGTCGCGCGCATCCACTTCGTACTCTTCGATGTGAATCGAGGAGAGAACGTCGTCCTTCACCAGGTTCTGGCTCAGGATGATGGCGTCCTCGAAGTTGTGACCCTCCCATGACATGAATGCCACGAGGAGGTTCTTTCCGAGTGCGAGCTCACCGTTGTCGGTAGCGGGACCATCGGCGATGACCTCGCCGGCCTCGATACGCTCGCCGGCGTTGACGATGACGCGGTGGTTGTAGCTGGTGCCCTGGTTGGAGCGGCTGAACTTGCGCAGGTAGTAGTCCTGCGTTCCGCCCTCGTCGAGCTGGATGGTGACGACGTCAGCCGACACCTCCATGACCACACCGGACTTCTGTGCGGTGAGCACGTCGCCGGCGTCGATGGCCGCGAAGCCCTCCATACCGGTCCCGACCAGCGGGCTGTCGCTGAGCAGCAGCGGCACAGCCTGACGCTGCATGTTGGCACCCATGAGTGCGCGGTTAGCATCGTCGTGCTCGAGGAAGGGGATGAGCGAGGTCGCGACGGAAACCATCTGGCGCGGCGAGACATCCATGTAGCCGATGTCTTCTGCCGGGAAGAGGTCAACCTCTCCACCCTTCTTACGCGCGAGAACACGGGTCTCGGCGAAGCGGGCGGCCTTGGTCAGCGGGGCGTTGGCCTGCGCGACGATGTACTCGTCTTCCTCACTTGCGGTGAGGTAGTCGATCGTCGTGGAGACGACACCATCGATGACACGACGGTACGGGGTCTCGATGAAACCGAAGGCGTTGATCCGCGCGAACGAGGCGAGCGAACCGATCAGGCCGATGTTCGGGCCTTCCGGGGTTTCAATCGGGCACATGCGGCCGTAGTGCGACGGGTGAACGTCTCGCACCTCGACACCTGCGCGGTCACGGGACAGACCACCCGGGCCCAGCGCGGACAGGCGACGCTTGTGCGTCAGTCCGGCGAGCGGGTTGTTCTGGTCCATGAACTGCGACAGCTGCGACGTACCGAAGAACTCCTTGATCGCGGCGACGACGGGGCGCACGTTGATCAGGGTCTGCGGGGTGATCGCTTCGATGTCCTGCGTGGTCATGCGCTCGCGAACGACGCGCTCCATGCGGGACAGGCCGGTGCGGACCTGGTTCTGGATGAGCTCGCCGACGGCGCGGATACGACGGTTGCCGAAGTGGTCGATGTCGTCGATGTCGATGCGGATGTCGGTCTCGACGCCGTCGCGGGTGCCGCGGATCGTGGTCTGGTTGTCGTGCAGCGCAACCAGGTACTTGATCGTGGCCAGGATGTCCTGGAGCGTGAGAACGGAGTCGGTGAGCGGCGCCTCGAGGCCCAGCTTGCGGTTGATCTTGTAACGACCAACCTTGGCCAGGTCGTAGCGCTTGGAGTTGAAGAAGAAGTTGTCCAGCAGCGCACGCGCGGCCTCGGCGGCGACCTGTTCTCCCGGGCGCAGCTTGCGGTAGATGTCCTTGAGGGCTTCTTCCTTGGTGAGGATGTTGTCCTTCTCGAGGGTGAGCTCGATGGACGCAAAGCCCTTGAACTCCTCGAGGATCTCTTCGGAGGTGAGTCCGAGGGCCTTGAGGAACACCGTGACGGACTGCTTGCGCTTGCGGTCGATGCGAACGCCGACCTGGTCGCGCTTGTCGATCTCGAATTCGAGCCAGGCACCACGGCTCGGGATGACGCGGGCGGAGTAGATGTCCTTGTCGGAGGTCTTCTCCTGTTCGCGGTTGAAGTACACACCGGGCGAACGCACCAGCTGCGACACGACGACACGCTCGGTGCCGTTGATCACGAAGGTGCCCTTGGGGGTCATCAGCGGGAAGTCGCCCATGAACACGGTCTGGGTCTTGATCTCACCGGTGAGGTGGTTCATGAACTCAGCGTTCACATACAGCGGTGCGGAATAGGTCTTGCCCTTTTCCTTGCACTCGTCGATGGTGTACTTCTCCGGCTCGAGCTCCGGGTTGGTGAAGGACAGCTGCATCGTCTCGCTGAGGTCCTCGATCGGCGAGATCTCCTCGAAGATCTCGTCGAGACCGGTGCGAGCGTTCAGGTCGTGACGACCGGCAGCCTGGGCCTCGGCGAGGCGAGCTTTCCAGATGTCGTTTCCGACGAGCCAGTCAAAGCTCTCGGTCTGCAAAGCGAGCAGATCGGGAACCGTGAGGTTGTCAGAAATCTTTGCGAACGAAAGACGGCCAGCAGCTCGTCCGTTCTTGGGTGAATTGGTGGTTGCGTTGCGCGCAGCAGCCAAGGAAGTAACCTCCGTGGACCCCGTCAGGTCTAATCACTGTTAGTAATTTGGTATGGACTCCGCAGATCCTGAGCAGGGATGTCCATCCTTGGATATGAGGACATCCGGCTCAGAAATGTGCTGCAAGGTGGCTTGAGCACGCAAAGCCGACCGCAATATGAAGGCAGAGTTAAATCTGGGAGCGCAAAGGTCAACTATATGCCGTTGTTGCGCCCGTGTCTACTGGAATATTGACCTTCGCCAAATTCTCAGGTATAACCCGGTTTCACCGGCCGGCTGGAGCGGCGGGCGGGGTGTTGAGTTGCTCCATTGTGCCTCATCCGGCAGCGTCCTGCTGCGGCCGTCGAGCGCGTGTCGTCGGTATCGCGCAGCCATCCGCTCCGGGCGTGGTCGCCGACTTGCCAGTTGGCGCCGTGTGGCGGGCCCTGAAGGGGCGTCAAGTGGCACCTCACCGCAGGGGCCGGTGGTGAATTGCCAGTTGGCGCCCGCCGCTGGCCCCTGTGGGGGCGTCAACTGGCAACTCAGCTCAGCGACGGCCGCATCGTGGCTCCCGATTTGCCGCAAAGTGCCCCTTCCGGGCCAGCTAAGGCTGCATTTGGCACAAGTCGGCGCACGGATGCGCGGGGCTGTCAGACTGGGGGGATGAGCAGGGGCGAGCACGAACATCCGACGATCACACTGAAACTGAGCGGGCACCAGGCCGTCATCGAGCCGGACCGGTTCACGCCGGGCAGCTACCAGCTGGTGGTGGACGGCACCCCGCAGTCGCACGTGAACATCGACAACCCCGACGAGTTGTTCTTCGAGTACATCCAGCGCATCGGGCACGTCATCGACCTGATCGGCGACCCTGGCGAGGCCATCACGGCCGTGCACCTCGGCGCCGGCGCGCTCACCCTGCCCCGCTATGTGGAGGCGACCCGGCCCGGCTCCCGCCAGCAGGTGGTGGAGATCGAGAGCGACCTCATCGACTTCGTACGCGCCGAACTGCCCTGGGACAAGCGCGCCAACCTGCGGGTGCGGCACGGTGACGCCCGCGAGGTGCTGGGCAAGTTGCCCGCTGGGCTGCACGGCTCGGTGGACCTCGTGGTCGTCGACATCTTCTCGGGCGCCCGCACCCCGGCGCACGTGACCAGCCGGGAGTTCTACGAGCTGGCCGCTCCGCTGCTGTCGCCGCGCGGTGTGCTCGCGGTGAACGTGGCGGATGGGCCGGGCCTCGCGTTCGCCCGCAGCCAGGCCGCCACGCTGTCGGCCGTGTTCGGGCACGTCATCGGCCTCGCCGAGACGCAGGTGCTCAAGGGGCGCCGGTTCGGCAACATCGTCTTCGTGGCCGCGCACACCCCGCTCGACCTGCACTGGGTGCCGCGGCTGCTGGCCGGCGGCCCGCATCCGGCCAAGGTCGTCGAGGGCGCCGAGCTGGCCCAGTTCATGTCGGCCGCGTCGGTGTCCACGGATGCTACCGCCACGCCGTCGCCGCTGCCCGGCCGCACCGTGTTCCAGATCGGCAACTGAGCGCCCTCGCTCACGGTTCTCAGGACCAGGCCAGCGCGCTAGCGGCTGAGCCGGATGGTGTCCCCCAGCGTTGCCGTGCCCTCCGCATCGGGCCGGTAGTACTGGAGCACGAACTCATCGGCCGTCGCCTCGATCACGCTCGCACCGGTCCCCTCCAGGCAGAGCCGACTTCCCTCTCGCAGTTCGACGGGACACACGCGGGTGTTGGCCGTACCCCCGATGCCGGCTGTGAGGTAGTGCAGACCATCGACCACGACGTCCTCATAGATGTGCTGATGGCCCGCGATGACAATATCGGCCCCCCACCCGGCGTAGTCCCAGCCAGCGGTGGGCCGCATCTCCCGGTTGTCTTCGTGGACGCCGGAGGTGTAGGCGGGGCGGTGGAACAGCACCACGTTCCAGGCATCCGGTCGCTCGGCACGCTGGTCAGTGAGTGTTTCCTTCAACCAGCCCCGCTGGATCTCCAACTCCTCTGGGGTGGTCTCGCTGTCCAGCACGATCAGGGTAACGTCGCCGATATCCTGTGTGTACCAGCGCTGCTGCTCGTCGGCGGCCGTGCTGAGGTACGGGAAGGCCGCACGATAGGCGTCGAGGCCGGCACCCACATCGGAGTAGTCGTGGTTGCCGAGCGTGGGCCACAGAGGTGGCGCGCCCCGCCCGCCCTCGCCTTGCTCGAAGTAGCCCCAGACCGATTCGGCATACGGAGTGCAGTCGACTTCGTTCTGGGTGTTGTCTCCGGCGGTCACGATGGCGTCAACGCCCCAGGAGGCGACCTGATCCGCCGTCCATTGTTCTCCGGCGTCGCACGTCCCGAAGTCGGAGATCAGCGCCAACCGGGTCGGCGGTGGCGGAGACGGTTCGATGCTTTCGGAGGGTCTCGGGTCGGAATTGGCCGGGGGAACGAATACGCATCCGGCCAGGACGAGAACAGCAGCCGCGGAGGCGACCACGCCCGCCACTGTGCGGCGGGCGCTTCGGCCATCCACTGCTCTCGTCTTCCGAGTCCTCACGTGTGACAGACCCCAATTCGGCTCAACACTTCGTCGCTCCCTAGGGCAGCGCCGGAAGGGTGGGCGTTGCCTTGGCCAGCAGGCGCACCTGGATCGCCTCGATTTGCTTGGACTGACCGGTCGTGCCCGCAGAGGCACCATTGCTCACCCACGGCTGCCAGCCGATGTCCTGCACGTGGGTGCGGTACGAGATGTCGTACTGGGAGGCCAGCTCCCCGGTCAGGCGGAACTGGATTCCCTCCATCTGCAGGGCTCGCCCGGTCGTCCCGATGTTGGAGGTAGGACGCCAACCCATCCAGCCGATGTTCTGAACGTGGGCGTTGGCCTCGATGTTCGCGACCGCAGGGGATCCCGGCGTCTCGACGACGAGCGATTCCATCTGCCTGAACTGGCCAAGGGTGCCCCCTACCTGGCCGGTGTTCACTTTGCGCTGCCAGCCGACGTCCTGCAGGTGGGCCTTGTACCGGAGCATCGGTGTGGCGCCCTGTTCCTTGATCAGCATCGTGGCGCGCGTGGCCAGCCAGTCGCGGAGGTAGCCGACCTCGCCGGCGTAGGTGCTGTGGTAGTTCTTGCCGAAACCGGCGATCAGTAGCGTCGGCGTGCCCAAAATGGGCCACACGGCGAAGTTCGCAGCGGCGGAGGCCGCGATTTCGCTCTCCCAGCGGGTGATCTTGGCCGGCATCAGACCGACCTCGTGGGAGATACCCGCTTGCCACAGCTCGTTGGCGCGCTGGACGAACTCCTTGGAACGGAACAGGTCGAAGTAGAAGCCGTTGCCCTGCTGCCGCAGAATCTGCGCATTCTTCGCGTAGTCGGCCTGCGGATCCGAGCCGAGATGCAGCGCGCGGTCGTAGTTGCCCAACGCGCTATCGAAGTCCCACACCGGTCCGGCGAACAGCTTGCTGGCAGGTCCGTTTTTGTAGAAGTAGACGCTTGACTGCGTGATCTCAGGATTGGCTGTCTGTTCGAACACGTAATAGAACTTGACGAACGAGTCAACGTCGATCAGGGCGCTCAGCGCCACCCAGTCGACCTGCGGCGCCGCCAGGATCGCGTCCACCCTGTTCAGGGTGTTCTGGATGTCGTTCCAGCCGGCCTGGGTCTCGGCTGGAAGCGGACCCCCGTCCGGAACGCCGGCCTTCGAGTCCTTCAGGACGAACAGTGACCTACTGGTCGCGGTTCGGAAGTTGTAGGGCTCGGCCAGGCCATAGTTGTTGTCCAACTCGACCATCACGCCCGTCGGGTCAGTGAGGTCCACGCGGTTCGTCTTGACCTCGGTCTTCTCGCTGATCAGATAGTTGCCGAGGTAGGTGCCGTTGACCCGGAGGTCGACCCATCTGGACTCGGGCGAGTAGGCCAGCCCAATTGACGTGGCCAGCTCGAAGGCGGCCTTGTTGCGCATCAGCGACGCATCGGCGGCGTTCGCGAGAAGAATCCACGTCTTCGACGGGGCCATGCCCAGAACAGCGGTGTTCTGCTCGAACTTGATCTGGTACGGCTTTTTGGCCAGGTTCCAGGTGTAGTTGCCACGGCCCTTGATCTCGCCGAGAGCCGGCACCGAGATGCTGTTCACCCCGGCAGGGTCCTCGACAGTCATCGTTGTCGCGACCTTATTGTCTTTGGATGCGTGCACGTAGCTCAGCGTGTTGCGCGAGGCGTCTGGGTCGCTGAGGGTGATGTTCAGGGTAGGCAGGTTCGGTGTCTGTGGTGCTGCGGTGGCGTGTGTCGGGTCACCGACATTGACGAGGGTGATGGTGAGGGCGGCGGTCATGATGACGACCAACGCTCGCAGGGCTAGGCCCTCGCGAGACTGTATCTGCATTGGAGAGGCCTTTCGTGTGGTCCCCTCAACACGGGGACATAAGCCGGATAGCGAGTCGGCGTCGGCGTTGACGACGATGCCCGTCTGGTGGCACACCATACGCCTAACCTGAGGATCTCTCATGCCTCTTGCGCAGATGAAAGCTCGGGACATACCCCCGATCGGGCGTCAGCGCCTCGCCACCGGGGTTACTCTGGAGGGGAACCCGACCTCCCCGCGGCACCCCACGGCCGCCCTGTCAAGGACATCATCCTGACCATCATCACTGGCTACGACGCCGTCACCCTCCGGGAAAAAGTCGACCTTCCTGCCGCCGCAGAACGTCTCGACGACCTCGGCCAACTCCGCAGCCTCTCGGCGCTGAACGAGAAGGTCACCCTGCTGCGCTTGCTCGACCGCCTCGACGAGGCGTTCGAGATCGCCAACCAGGCATTGCGCCAGGCCCGGTTCACCGGTGACCGGCAGGACTTCGTACTGTGCCGCATCCGCCGCGCCCAGGTGATGCAGTTTCAGGCCAAGCTCGAGGAGGCCGCGTCCGAACTGACCCAGTGCGTGCTCGAGTCGGAGACGCACGAGTGGAACCTCACCGCCGCGTTCGCCCGGGAGACTCGCGGCAAGGTGCACTTCGAACAGGACGACCTCGACGGCGCCTTGGCCGACTTCACCGCCGCGGTGTTTCTGCGCGACAAGTCCGGGGCCTCGCCCGATGAGCTGGAGAGCGCCCTGATCGCCGTGGCCGTCGTGGAGTCCTTCATCGGCGAGCGCCGCGCCCTGCGCTGACGCCCCACCGCGCACCGCTCCCGGTGCCGGGGCACGGATCTGACCAATTCCAAGAGTTTCGTGGCATTCTGCAGGAGATATGCATCACAGACGGGTTTGGGCCGGCGTGGTCGCCGCGGGCATGGTGACATTGCTGTGCGCCTGCACGGCGAGCACTCCCCGGCCCAGCGCCAGCACCAGCACGCCGGCGCGGCCCACTCCGGCGGCGACCGCCCCGGCGGCGGACGCGACGCCCGTGCCGGTGCGTCCGCTGGGTGAGCCCGTCGTGATCGCGGAGGGGTTGGACGCTCCGTGGTCGATCCTGCGGTTGCCCAGCGGCGCCACCCTGATCAGCGAACGTGACACGGCCCTCCTGCGCGAGCTGCTGCCGGACGGTGGCCTGCGGGACGCCGGGACCGTCGCCGGGGTCGAACCGGTGGGCGAGGGCGGGCTGCTCGGGCTGGCGTTCCTGGCCGCGGGCGACGGCGCGGCCGACCCGACCACCCCTGATGCCGGCTGGGTCTACGCGTACTTCACCGCCGCATCCGACAACCGCATCGTGCGGATGCCGCTGACCGGCACCGCGGGCGGCCTCGGTCTCGGCGAGCCGGAGTCGGTGCTCAGCGGCATCCCCGCGGCAAGCAACCACAACGGCGGGCGCATCGGGTTCGGCCCGGACGGCCTGCTCTACGCCACCGTCGGCGACGCGGGCGAGTCCGGCAACGCGCAGGACCTCGGGTCGCTGGGCGGCAAGATCCTGCGCATGACCCCGACCGGGCAGGCCCCGGCCGACAACCCGTTCGGCAGCCTGGTCTACTCGTACGGCCACCGTAACCCGCAGGGCCTCGCCTGGGACTCGTCCGGGCAGCTCTGGGCCAGCGAATTCGGTCAGAACACCTGGGACGAGCTCAACCTGATCACCGCCGGCGGCAACTACGGTTGGCCCGAGGCGGAGGGTGCAGGCGGCGGTGGCGCCTTCATCGACCCCGTGCAGCAGTGGTCCACCGATGAGGCGAGCCCGAGCGGCCTGGCCGTGGTGAACGACACCCTGTTTCTGGCCGCGCTCCGCGGCGAGCGGCTGTGGCGCGTCGATCCCTCCACAGGCACCGTCGATGGGTGGTTTGTCAACAGCTTCGGGCGCCTGCGCGATGTGGTGTCCGGGCCGGATGGCACACTGTGGTTCGTGAGCAACAATACGGATGGCCGGGGCGCCCCCTCCCCCGGCGACGACCGTCTTTACCAGGTGCAGGTGGGGCCCTGATGGCCGACCTGGTTCGGGTGCGCCACTGGGCGGACGCGCTGATAACCCTGCACCTTGACCCCAGCTGGTCCTTCGACTTCGACAACGCCAAGAAGCGCGCGGGGCTGTGCAACTTTACCGCCAAGAAGATCACCGTGTCCCGGTACCTGGCCGCTCGGTACGGCGACGACGAGATCCACCAGATCCTGCTGCACGAGGTGGCGCACGCCCTGGCCGGCGCCCGGGCCGGGCACGGCCCCGTCTGGCGGAGCGTGGCCCTCGGGCTCGGCTACGACGGCAAGCGCACCCACGACGGCGAGATCGCCGACGACTTGGCGCCGTGGGTGGGCACCTGCTCCGCCGGCCACACTCACTACCGGTACCGCCAACCCACTCGTCCGCTGGCCTGCGGGCTGTGCGGCCGCGGCTTCACGGCCGCGCACGTGATCACCTGGACCCGGCGCGAGATCACTCCGGCCGCCCGACGCCGGGCCGCCGCCGCCGCCCGCTGACGTCCACAGGCGGGACACACCTCGATCCCCGCCGCAGCAGCCGCGGTGGGGATCGAGGAATCAGCCGACGCCCGGGATGGGCGCCTTCTGGTGCTACCCGATGGGACGGGGATCGGGCGTGTCCGGGACATCCGCGATTTCGTTCGCGGGGATGTCGGCGTATGCGCCCAGCCCGTCGGTTCCGTAGCTGCGGTCGACGAGCACCTCAGCTCCATTGATGTCCACCCTCACCGTCGGCGCCAGCGTTCCGCCTCGACGGAAGTCATCCGACGTTCCGATGGTGTCGATGAAGGACTGAACCAGGCCGTCGGGCATGACGTAGTGCGAGTACGCCTGGAACTGCCCCGGGTGCTGGTTGAAGTCGGGCGCGAAGGGGAACCCGGCCGCGTAGTTGAGGTTGGACGGGCTGCCCAGGGCAAGACCCGAACCCCGGTTGACCGGCTCGAAGTCACTGCGCACGCCGTTACCGACGAAGCCGTACACACCTTCGGGACCGTCGATGCCCGGCGCGAACGTCGAACGGTGACTGATCGTGAAGATGTAGTACTTGCCGTCCTTCATGTAGATCTGAGGACGTTCCGTCTGGTCGGTCACGCAATTCGCTGACAGGATCGGTGGCAGGAAGTGCCACTGGGTCAGCGCCTTGTTGTCCGCGACCGCCAGGCCGACGTTACCCATCCGCAGGTTCGCGTCAGACGCGATCTCCGGCGGACCGCCCGGAACCCCCTGTCCGACCGGCACCTCACGTTGCGGATCGGCGGGATCGTAACCGAGGTCCTCTGCCGTGCACTCGACCGCCTCGCGGTCTCCTGCCGTGTTGCCCTCGAAGACCATGAAGGTCTTGCCGGGGTGAGCGGGATCCTCGAAGGTGAACGGGTCACGGAAGTTCACGGACGAGTTCTGGTCCTTGGTTTGGTACAGGGTGCCGTCTGGAACCAGCAGCTGGTGCTGGTCGCGGAAACCGGTGAGCCACACGCCGGTGTCATCGGCGAAGATCCGACCCTCGGTCTGCACGATACGCGGATCGGCCGGCTTCACGTCCTGACCGGCCGCGTCGCGGTAGAAGGCGACCGCCGTGTAGAACGTACGCAGCTTGTTGCCGGCGAAGATCCGGGTGGAACCGGACCATTCCGTCTGATGGCTGAACGACTGGTCCTCGTAGATCGCCCCGGAGGCGCCGTCAGGGAAAACCAGACCGCCGTAGGTCCAACCGCCGTTCTCCGGCCTCTGCTCGATCGGAACATCCGCCTTGCGGAAGAAGAAGCCGAGCTTGGCGTAGGTGTGTCGCTCATCAAAACCCAGATTGCGATCAGCGACCAGCGAGAAAATCACCTCCCACCCCTTGAAGCTGAGCTGATCGGCTTGACCGTTGGTCAGGGTCCAGGTGTCCCAGACCCACACCTGCCCGCCGCTCATGTCGGGAAAGCTCTGCGGGATGGTCGGCATGGTGTATTCCTCGGGCATCGAGTTCTCCCGCGGTGGTGCGCTGGGGTCACTCATCGCCTTCAGCTGCCGCGCGTCAGCGCGCGTCCAGCGTGAGGTGAAATCCGCCTCAGGCTCATAGGCCTGTTGGCTGTGCGGTGTGGGATTGGGAAAGCCCGGGTTGACGGGAACGAAGTCCGCCGCCTGGGCAGGAAGTGTGCCTAGGGCCAATGTGCCCGCGATGAGCATGGTGGCGGAGAGCAGGCCAATGGCCGCCCGCCGCGCTGGCCGGTATTGAATTTTCACGATGTCCGCTTTCGATCAAAGTTGGATGATCGACCGCTCAATGACGCTTACCCCAGGGCCAACCATCTGCCTCCCATCGCGAAAGGTCAAGCGTTCTTGAGAAAAAGTCAAGACTCCAGTCCGGGTCCTCGGCAATGTTGAGGGAATATCAAAGCTTGAGATCCGCGTGAGACTGCGGCAGGGGTGCCTCAGGGCACTCTCGCACCGAAATGGCGCTCTTGACGGTGGTTCTGGCACAGGCGTAACCTCCACGGAGATCTCTCAGGTGGCGTCTCTCCCCAGAAGCACCATCCATCGCGGTCGTCCCCCGACGACCCAACACCTGGAGAATCATGGATACCAAAACATCACGGCGCGCGGGCACCCTAGGACGGGGCTTTACCGCCGGCGTGGCCGCCGTTGCCGCCATACTGCTGACGGCCGCTCCCGCTCTCGCCGCCCCGTCCGTGTCAGTGTCGACACTGCGCGAGGTCTCTGCAGCGCAATTGGCCGATTCGCTCGCCGGCCGCGGGCTCAGAGTGCAGGACGCCACGTTCTCGGGCGTCGACGTGCAGGCCGGACTGTACAAGGCTCCGATGCTCGAAAAACGGAATTCGTCCGGCGTCGCGCTCTCGACAGGGAGCCTCATCAACGCGGATCCACAGTCGGATGCCGACGTCGACTTCACCAGATCCTCGCTGATCGGACCCAATACGAGCCTGACGACAACGGGCGACTTCGGTGGAGCCGGCGATGCTGACCTCACCGCGCAAGCGGGAGTCTCCAGCTACGACGCCGCCGTGCTGACACTCACCGTGAAGCCCAAGCACAAGCATCTTTACCTCGAATACGGATTCGGCAGCGAAGAGTATGCGAACTGGACCGCCCAGGGATACAACGATGCGCTCGGCATCTGGGTGAACGGCCAGCTGTGTTCCACCGTTCCCCGCACCTCGGAACCCGCCGGAGTCAGCACCATCAACCCGACCGCCAACCCAGAACACTACGTGCCCAACTTCACCGACCGCACGCCGGGCACCCTGCCCACGGAAATGAACGGATTCACCAAGCCGCTCCAGTGCCACGCGAGAGTCACGCCCGGCACACCGGTCACTGTGAAGATCGCCGTGGCCGACACCCTTGACGGCCAACTCGACACGACTCTGCTGCTCGCGGCAAAGTCGCTCTACTCCAGCCCGTCGCGTCGCTGACGACATGGAGAGCTCGCCGGCCACTGCCGGGACCCCGACGGGAAAGAACGCTGGGAAGAAGCGGCGTGCCCGCCTCATCGTGATCGCCTCCGTCGTGGTCCTCGCGGTGGCCGGCGCCCTAACGTGGGCGCTGCTGGCGCGGCCTACCGCGCAGCCACCCGTCACGTCGTCGCAGACGCCCGCGCCTCAGCCCACCGACGCCCGGCAATTCGAGCGACCGACTGACTGGTCCGACTACCGCCCGGCGTTGCACCTCACGCCTGCGCACAACTGGATGAACGACCCGCAACGCCCGTTCCTCCTTGACGATGTGTGGCATTACTACTACCTCTACAACGCCGACTACCCCAACGGGAACGGCACCGAGTGGTACCACGTCACCTCCACTGACCTCGTGCACTGGAAGGACGAGGGCGTGGCGATCGAGAAATACGGCAACGGCCTCGGTGACATCGAGACCGGAAGCACGGTCATCGACGTCGACAACACCGCCGGTTTCGGCGCCGGAGCGGTCATCGCGATCATGACCCAACAGGCCGACGGCATCCAGCGCCAGTCCCTGTTCTATTCGACGGACGACGGGTACACCTTCACCTCGTACGAGGCGAACCCCGTGATGGAGAACCCTGGGACGACGGATTTTCGCGACCCGAAGGTGATCTGGGATGCCGCCGGTCAGGTCTGGGTCATGGTGCTCGCCGAGGGAGCCAAGGTCGGCTTCTACACCTCGCCGGATCTCACCGAGTGGACCTACGTATCGAGTTTCGAGCGGGACGACCTGGGCACACTGGAGTGCCCCGACCTGTTCCAGATGTCCGTGGACGGGGACCCAGCGAACACCCGCTGGGTGCTGGCCGCCAGCGCCCACGGCTCGAAGTACGACAAAACCACCGGTTTGGCCTACTGGACGGGAGACTGGAACGGCACATCGTTCACGCCCGACAGCGAGGCTCCGGGCTGGCTGGATGACGGGGCGGACTTCTATGCCGCGGTGACCTGGGACGACCCCCGCGAAAGCGCCGAGGAGAGACTGGCCAGCCGTTACGCGATCGGCTGGCTGAACAACTGGGGGTACGCCGGCGACCTGCCCACGACGGACTGGCAGGGCGGGATGTTCTCGATTGTGCGCAGCATCCGGCTGGTGGACCTCGACGGTGCCGCGACCCTCGTTTCGCAACCGGTTGATGCTCTTTCCGAACTCGGCGGGGAGGCGATAACCGCCGAAACGACTGTGCTGCCGCCCGGCGACTCGGATACTCTGCCGCAGCCCGGGACCGGTTCCTATCGGCTGCAGGTGACCCTGTCGCCCGACGAGGCCGGCCCGGCGCGGGAAGTGCGGTTGAAGATCAAGGACGGCGGCGGCCATTTTGTCACCGTCGGCTATGACTTCGCGCTGCAGAACGTGTTCATCGCCCGGGATGCCGATGCGGCCGCAGCCACCATGCCGGAGCTGTACCGGGCGGTCCGCGGGGTGTCCAGCCCACTGCGAGATGGCGCCGTGGACCTCGACATCTTCGTCGACTATTCCTCCGTGGAAGTGTTCGCCGACGGCGGCCGGCAGACCCTCAGCTCGCTGGCTTTCGGGGAGCCGGGCGCCAACGGCCTTCGCGTGGAATCCGTTGACGGCAGCACGGTGGTCAGGTCACTGACCCTGACTCCGCTGGCCGTCGCGGCTCCGGAGCGCCAGTAGCTGCTCTCAGGCGGGGAAGGTGAAGTCGGTGACGACAGCGACCGCGGCATCCGTGGCCGGGGCCAGTGCGGCGGCGACCGCTGCGGTCCGGCCGGTTTCAGCGAGGGCCTGACCGGTTTCGGAGGCCTTCACGAGGTGCTTCACGGCACGCTTGAGGCCCCCGAAGCTCGCGGCAGCGGCGGCGGCTTCGGGTGAGCAGTGGTCGATGCCCCGTTCGGCAAGGGCATCGATCACGGCGCCGGCCACGAGCAGGTCCTCCATGGCGAAGCGGATGGTGCCGTCGGCACGGCGCTCCCCCACCGCGACGACCGCCACCGAGAAACGGTCACCCTTCTCGGTCTGGCGGGCCAGCGCCCAGTCGGCCACGAGGGTGCTCGTGGCGAGGTCGGCCGCGATCACGGTGTGTGCGCCGAGCGGCGTGGGGAAGCCGCGCGCGACATCCACGGCCGGCAGGGCATCGGCGAGCACGACCACGTCGGCCTCGGCGGCGAGGGCCTGGAAGCCGGCGACGCCCCAGTCGAATCGGACCTGGTACTTGATCTGGGGCTCGGCGTCGCTCACCGGTTCAGAGTACCGGGCGCGGTGCTCTCCCGGCCGGGATTCTCGTCACCGGACGACACTGTCGGCGGGCAGAACCACTCCGAAGGCGGGCAACTCGGCGAGCTAGCGGGCGTCGTAGTGCGCGAGGGCGTCGGCGTCGGTGGCGTGGGTCATGGCCCGGCGGGCGGCGTCGAGCGCGGTCACCGGGTCGGCCTCGGCCTCGGCGAGGGCGAGCTGGCGTTCGGCCTCGGCCAGACGGGTGCGGGCGCCGGCGCCGACCCGGGCGCGGTTGGCGGTGATGAAGTCGCGGGTGATGCCGATTTGACTGCGAGCGGCCAGCCGGGCGCCCACGTAGGCCTCGCGGGCGTTGTCGCGGCGCAGCTGCCGGTTGCGGGCCTCGGAGCGGGTGACGTCGAGGCCGTCGAGGGCCTCGCGCAGCCGGGCGAGGTCGGCGGACGGGTCGCTCACCCGGCCGGGACGGCGCAGCTCAGCCACGACCGCATCCGCGGCGGCGATCACCCGGTTGAGGTCGGCGCTGGCGTCGGACTCCTCGTGCCGGTCGCGCAGCGCGCGCGCCTCGGCGAGTTCGGTCTCGGCCACGGCGAGGGCCGTGCCCAGGCTGGCGAAACCCACGTGCAGCTCGTCCTCACCGGTTTCAATGGCGTCCAGCAGCGCCGAGGCGGTGAACAGGGCGTGCTCGGCGGCGCTGACCTGCTCGCCGACCGGTTCCGTGGCCCCGGCCGCCAGGCGCGCGTCGGCGGCATCCGCGGCCCTGAGGCCCACATCAATGGCGGCACGGGCGCGCTCGACATTGCCGCTGATCGAGGCGAGCGCCGACGCGGAGTAGCTGGTGGCGAGCCGGTTGAGGGTGGCGGCGCCGCCGGCCAGCCGGTCGTTCGCGCGGTCGAGGCGGCGTCGCAGCCGCTCGAGTTGCAGCGGAGCGTTCTGCTCGACGACCCGTTTGGTATCAAAATCGCGCGTCTGCGCGTCGAGGCGGGCGGTGGCCTCGTCGGCGAGACGGGTGATCTTCTCGGTCCACTGGCGGACCTGCGCGTCGGTGTCCGGGTCGCTGTCGTCGAGCTGGTGTTTCAGCGCGAAGGCCTCGCGCAGCTGGCGCCTGGACGCGGTGAGGGCGTCGGCGAAGTCGGCTGTGGCTCGTTCACCGAACTGGGCGATCGCGAAACCGAGCTCATCGGTGGCGGCCTCGATGAGGTCATCCGCCCGCACCAGGCTGATCGCCGCGGCGCGCTCTCGTTCGGCGATCTCGGCGATCTCGGCCGCACGGATGCCGCGGGCCTTGCGCCGGGACGCCGACACGAACAGCCAGATGACGCCCACGACCACGCCGAGGACGATGACGGACGGGAGCCACCACAAAGCATCAGTCATGCGGCCATCCTATTGAGCGAAGCTGGTGGAATGGCTGGTGGCAGGCCGGTCCCGGGCGCGTTTCGGACGGCGCCCGGAGGGAGCGGGACCACCCCGAGACCACCCCGAGCTGCTCACTGCACCTCCTGCGGCCCAGCGCGCCCGCTATAGCGGGCGCGGCCAGCCATACGAGGTGCAACGAAGCCTCACGGGCGCGAGGCACGGGCGGGCGGCGAGGCCGCGCGGCTAGCGGCGGCGGTCGTCGGCGCTGGGCCGGCGCATCTGCGCCCGGATCAGCTCGAAGTCGTGCCGGCTGATCTCCAGCAGCCCTCGGCGCAACTGCCGGCCCCAGTCGGGGTCGTCGCGGGTGAGGTCGAGCACCTTCAGCAGCGGCCGGATCGACGCGGGCTCGGCGGCCGGGTCGTACTGCACCCGTCGCCGCCAGGGCCGGTACTCGCTGCCGGAGTCACCCACCTGCACCACCACGTTGTCGCTGACATAGCCGATCGCCGTGAACTGCCGCAGTCGCTCCCCCTCGAATTCGGTCTTGGGCGAGTAGTAGACCAGCCCATCGGATTCGTTCATGCTTTCGAGGATCTCGCGGGCGGCAAAGTTCATCTGGGCCAGGCCCATGGCGACGCTCCGCAGCACATACTCCTGCTGCACCACCCCGAGCCAGTACCGAATCGCCACGTACCAGTTGTACTGCATCGCTCTGACAGCACAGACTGAGAGCATGCGCGTACTGCTGAAAGAGATCCTCGACTGCACCCCGGATGCCGCCTGGCGGGCCCTGGCGAGCCCCACGGTGTTCCGCGAGGTCAGCGGCCCGCTGATGAGCATCGCCTCCCTCGAAACGGAAGGCTTCCCCACCCGCTGGACGCCGGGAGAGCACCCGGTGACCATGAGCGGTCTGGGCCTGGTGCCGCTGGGCGAGCAGATGATCCGGCTGGAGATGCGCACCACCCCGGACGGCGTGCGCATCGTGCACGACACCGGCAACGGCGTCTCCGGCGCGATGAAGACGCTCACGCACTGGGACCACCGCATGGCCATCTCCCCCGACCCGGCCGGCACCGGCAAGACCCTCTACCGCGACCAGCTGATCTTCTCCGCCGGTCCGGCCACTCTGGCGGTGTGGCCCGGCCTCTGGGCGTTCTGGCAGCTGCGGATGCGTCGACTCAAGGCCCTGGCGCCCACCTGGCAGTACGACCTGGGCGCCGACGATCCCGCATTCGTGGCCTCGGGCGCGGCCGAGGGCCCTGACGGGAACGACGGGTTAGCCTGACGGTATGAGCACAAGCATCGGAGCCCTGCAGATCGCCGACTGGCGCCGCCGCGTGTTCGGGCTTTACGGCGGGGTGCGGCAGCTGAGCGCTCGCAAGCCGGCCGCCGGCCACGAACTCTGGCGCTCCGGGCGCGATGAACTCTTCGCCGGGCATCCGGCGTCGCCGCTGCTGCCGGACGACAGGGCCGCATTCACCGGGCTCACCGTCGCAGCTTACGACCCGGACTGGCGCTTCGAGGTGGAGGTGCACCGGGCAGCGGAGCCGCTGCGCATCACGGTGGAGACCGGCACCGACGGTGTCGTGCCGTTCGACCTGGTCGGCTCCGTGCGGCTGCCCTACATCGGCTCCCTCGACCTCTGGCGGCTCGCCAGCTACGGCGGCGGCCTGTTCCTGCCGCTCAAGGACGCCCTCGCGGGTAAGTCCGGCGGCACCTACGGCGGCGGCCGCTACCTGCTGGACACCATCAAGGGCGCCGACCTCGGCCCGGGCACCGGCGACGACAGCCTGATCCTGGACTTCAACTTCGCGTACAACCCGTCCTGCGCGTACGACCCGATGTGGGCCTGCCCGTTGCCGCAGGCCGGCAACATCGTCACCGCCGAGGTGCCGGTCGGCGAACTGTACCTGCCCAGAGACTAGAGTCGAAAGTCCCGGCCAGCCCCTGATACGGCGGGATTCTGGCTGCGCGCTTGACAGCATCCGCTAGAGTAGGGGTACTTGTGAGTGCGTAGTTGCGCTCACTGCGTCGTAGAACGCCCTCTTCTTATCGACGGCCGCCTCGCCCGAGTATGACTCGTTGCTGGCGGCCCTCTCGATTTCCGAATGAAACTTTCTTACGGCGAACGGATGTGCCCATCGGCACCTTCGCCATGTGAATCCTCCTGGCTCCGGCCGTCGCTCTGTGCGTCACCGGTTCGAGCGAGGAGACTGATGCCCCGAAAGGCACCACTTTGTCTGAAACTTCCTTTGGCGCGCTTGGCGTGCCCGCTCCCCTCGTTGCCGTGCTCACCTCGCAGGGCATCGACAGCCCGTTCCCGATCCAGGTCGACACCCTGCCCGACACCCTCAAGGGCCGCGACGTCCTCGGCCGCGGTAAGACCGGCTCCGGCAAGACCCTGGCCTTCTCCATCCCGATGGTGTCCCGCCTCGGCGGCAAGCTCGCCGGCGGCAAGCGCCGCCCGGGCCGCCCGCTCGGCCTGATCCTCGCGCCGACCCGCGAGCTGGCCACCCAGATCACCGCGGCGCTCACCCCCCTCGCCGAGGCCTACGGCCTGAACACCACCACCATCTTCGGCGGCGTCTCGCAGAACCGTCAGGTCGCCGCGCTCAAGGCCGGCGTCGACATCGTCGTGGCCTGCCCCGGCCGCCTCGAGGACCTCATGAAGCAGGGCTTCGTGAACCTCGACTCCGTTGAGATCACCGTGCTCGACGAGGCCGACCACATGGCCGACCTGGGCTTCCTGCCCGTCGTCACGCGCATCCTGGACAAGACCCCGTCCAGCGGCCAGCGCCTGCTGTTCTCGGCCACGCTCGACAACGGCGTGGACAAGATCGTGCGCCGGTTCCTGCACAACGAGGTTCTGCACTCCGTCGACGAGGCCACCAGCCACGTCTCCGCGATGACCCACCACGTGTTCGAGGTCGATGGCGCCGACAGCAAGAAGGAGCTCATCGAGAAGCTCGCTTCGGGCAGCGGTCGCCGCATCCTCTTCATGCGCACCAAGCACCACGCCAAGAAGCTGGCCAAGGCGCTGACGGATGCGGGCATCCCCTCCGTCGACCTGCACGGCAACCTGTCGCAGGTGGCCCGTGACCGCAACCTCGCCGCGTTCAGCGCCGGCGACGTGAAGGTTCTCGTCGCCACCGACGTGGCCGCCCGAGGCGTGCACGTTGACGACATCGAACTCGTCATCCACGTCGACCCGCCCGCAGAGCACAAGGCGTACCTGCACCGCTCGGGCCGTACCGCCCGCGCCGGCAGCGCCGGTGACGTCGTCACCATCGTGCTGCCCGCGCAGAAGCGCGACACCGACCAGCTGCTGCGCAAGGCCGCCATCACGGTGACCCCGCAGCGCGTGAACGCGTCGTCGCCCGCCGTTGTCGCCCTCACCGGTGACGTGGCCGCGTACGTCAAGCCGGTGCCGCGTGTCGAGCAGCCGCACGGCCAGTCGCAGGGCGGCCGCTCGCAGGGCGCCAACGCCCAGCGCAAGCGCGTCAACCGTGACGAGCGCGACAACGGCGGCCGCGGTTCACGCGACGCCGGTGGCCGCAGCGGCCGCAGCGGCGATGCCGTCGCCGCCGGTGGCGCCCGTCGCGACCGCACCGAGCGTCCGGCCTCCTCCGGCCGCAGCCACGCTCCCCGCACGGGTGGTTCAGGTTCGGGCACCGGCGGCTCCGGCCGCTCCGGTGGCCTTCAGGTCGGCGGACTGGTGCGCGGCTCCGGTTCCACCGGCGGCGGCGCCCGTCGCTCGGCTCCGCGCCGCGCGCAGGGCTAGTCAGCCCGTACTGCTTGTACGACCCGAACGGGCCGGCTCCTCACGGGGCCGGCCCGTTCGTCGTTCCCCGGCCCTGGCTGCATAACTCCTGCAGAGCTCTGCCCGGCCGGGGTTCCGCCGCGTGATTCTGGGGTGCCACCGGCGCATCCCTTGAAAGTGCAGGAGTAGTGCTCGGGCCGGGCCGGCGAGGGGCAGGGCGGGGCCGGCGGCTGGATGGTTCGGCGGGGTCGGTGGCCGGGGTTAGGGTCGAAGTATGAACACCACCGTTGTTGTTCGGCCCGTCACCGAGACGGATGCCGACAGCCTGGGCCGCGTCCACGCGGCTTGCTGGCACGAATCCTATGACCACATCCTCAGCCAGGCTGCACTGTCGCAGCTGCACCCGGAACGCCTTGCCCAAATGTGGCGCCGCTTCTCGGTGCAGGGCCCCGGCTACCGCCACGTCGTGGCTGAACTCGACGGCGAGATCGTCGGTTTCGCCGGCAGCGGCCCTGGCCGCGACGCCGGCAAGCCCACCGAGCACGAGCTCTACTTCGTCTACCTGCTGCAGGCCCACCAGGGCACCGGCATCGGCCAGGCCCTCTTCGACGCCGTCGTCGATCCCGGCCCCACCTACCTCTGGGTCGCCGCGGACAACCCCCGCGCGCACCGCTTCTACGCCCGTAACGGCTACCTGCCCGACGGCCAGGAGCGCACCGAAGAGGTGCTGGGCGAACCATTCCGTGAGGTGCGCCTCGAGCGTTAGCAGCCGGCCACCCAGGCCCTGAGCCGAGCCCGATCCCGCCCAGCGGGGTCGGGCTTTCGCGCGCCCACCAGCCACGCCCGGCACCGTAAAATCAGGGGATGCCTACGATTCCTGTGATCCTCGACGTCGACACCGGCGTCGATGATGCCCTCGCCATCCTCTTCGCCGTCGCCCACCCCGACATCGAGGTGCTCGGCATCAGCTGTGTCGCCGGCAACGCCTCACTCGAGCGGGTCGTGGAGAACACCCTGCGGATCCTCGATGTCGCCGGAGCTCCCGACATCCCGGTCGCGGCCGGCGCCCGCCGTCCGTTGATCTCGCCGGCCCGCAGCGCGTCGCACGTGCACGGCGAGGGCGGTCTGGGCACCGTGCACCTGCCGCCGGGCGAGCGCACGCCGGCGCCGGTCAACGCCGTCGAGCTGATGCGCCGGCTCATCACCGACAGCCCCCGCCCGGTGACCGTGGTGGCACTGGCCCCGCAGACCAACCTCGCGCTGCTGCTGCGCCAGTACCCCGACCTGGCCGAGAACATCGAACGGATCGTGTTCATGGGCGGCTCGGCCAGCGTGGGCAACGCCACTGCCGTGGCCGAGTTCAACGTGTGGCACGACCCCGAGGCGGCGGCGATCGTACTCGACGCGGGCATCCCCACCTTCATGTACGGGCTGGACGTCTTCAACCAGGTGAGCGTTGACCGCGACCTGGCCACCGCGCTGGAGAGCGGCGACTCCGGCTACGGGCGGGTGGTCGGAGCGCTGCTGGCGAACCGGGTCGCCCGCAGCGAGAACAGCGCGGCCGAGTACACCGGGCTGATCGGTGACGCCGGGGCGCTTTGCGCGCTCGTCGACCCGGATGCGCTGACCACCCGACTGTTGCCCGTGCGGGTGGAGCTCACCGGGTACGGTCGCGGCCAGACCATCGTGGACCAGCGTCGCCGGGTGGGCGAAGACATCCTGCACGGCACCGCGGGCACCTGGGAGGTCGTGGAGGTCGCCCTGGACGTGGACGCCCCACGCTTTGCCCGCCTGTTCCTCGACACCCTGGGCCTCTCCCCCCTCGCGAACTGAGAGAAAAGCCCAAAAACTCGCCCGCGAAGGTGCTTAGGTCACAGTTCGCGGATGCAGGGGTCAGCGCAGGGCGCCGACCGAGGCCAGGGCCATGCGCAGGAGGCCGCCGCGGCCGCCTTCCATCTCGGCCGAGACGGCGTCGGTGGCCGCCTCCTCCGGGGTCATCCAGGTGAGCTCGAGGGCATCCTGGCGGGGGTCGCAGGTGCCGGTGACGGGCACGACGTAGGCCAGCGACACGGCGTGCTGGCGGTCATCCGTGAACGCGGTGATGCCGGGCATCGGGAAGTACTCGGCAACCGAGTACGGCACCGGGCTCGGCGGCAGCTGCGGGAACGCCATCGGGCCGAGGTCCTTCTCGAGGTGCCGGAACAGGGCGTCGCGCAGGGTCTCGCCGTAGAGCACCCGGCCGGAGACCAGGGTGCGGGTCATTTTGCCCTCGGGGGTGGCGCGCAGCAGCACACCGACCTCGACGACCTGGCCCAGACCGTCGACGCGCACGGGCACGGCCTCGACGTACAGCAGCGGCAGCCGCTGGCGGATCTCGGCGAGCTCGACATCGCTCAGCCAACCCGGGTTCGAGTTGGGCGGCGGTGCGTCATCCCCGCCAGGCGTCCAGTCCGGATCGGGGTCAGGGGTGCGCACGCTCATAGTTCATTCTCACTCACGAGAGCCGCGGATGCACCACCGGGGTCCGCGAGTCCGCCCGCCCCGACCCCCCCGAGCTGTGAGAAAAGGCACTTTCGTGGGCCTTAGGTCTTAGTTCGCGAGACCCCGCGGGTCTCGGGCGGGCGTGGAAGGATTGAGGGAGTCGGCGCTGTACCTGCGTCGACACCGACGTGAGGAACCGACACATGGCCACCAGCATCCGCCCCGAGCCGATCGATCCGGCCGCCGTGCTGTGGTCGGCCGCCGCACCCGACCGGGTGGGGCGCCCGCTGCTGCTGGTGCTGCACGGCTATGGGTCGACCGAGGGCGATCTGTTCGCGCTGGCCCCGCACCTGCCGCTGCAGCCGACGATCGCGGCGCTGCGGGCGCCACTGCCGGCCGGTCAGGGTTGGTCGTGGTTTCCCATCGGGGTGCCCGGCGATCCCGTCGGTGACGCTCTCGACGCGGCAGCGCTCGGCATCATCGAGTGGCTCGACGCCCTCCCCGAGCAGCCCACGTCCATCGGCCTGCTCGGCTTCTCGCAGGGCGGCGCCATGACGCTGCAGCTGATGCGGCACGCGCCGGAACGGTTCGCGTTCGCGGTGCAGTTGTCCGGGTTCATCGGCAGCGGCACGCATCCGGGCGACGCACGGCTCAAAGAGCTCGCGCCGCCGGTGTTCTGGGGCCGCGGCACTCTGGACCCGGTGATCCCCGAGGGCGCTGTCGCCCGCACCCAAGCCTGGCTGCCGGCGCACTCCACACTCACCGAGGGCATCTACGAGGGAATGGGCCATTCCATCTCGCAGGCCGAACTCGGCGAGATCGTCGCGTTCCTGCGCGAGCAGTACGCGGCTCCGGCGGTGCCGACCGCCTGACCGGCGCACCCCGGCACGGATGCCCCGACGTGCCCCCGAACGGACGAATTGCCCCGTCCCAATGGAGCAACTCGTCCGGGGCGGGGCAACTCGGTGAAACCAGAGAGCTAGGAGTTCTTGCGGGCGGCCTTCTCGTTCTGTGCGGCGAAACGCTCGGCGTGCGCCTTCTTGCGGGCCTTCTCAGCATCGCGGTCCTTCACGCGGATCTGCTCCTCGCGCACCTCGAACTGGGTGGCGCGCTCTGTGACGAGCCAGGCCGGCGGCTGCTGCAGCAGTGCCTGGATCTCGGCGCTGGTCAGCGGCTCGGTGACCTCACCGCGCACCAGGCCTGAGATCGACACGCCGAGCTTGGCGGCGACGACCTGCTTGGGGTGCGGGCCGTTGGCGCGCAGCTGGGTGAGCCACTCCGGCGGGTTCGCCTCGAGGGCGGCCAGCTCGGTGCGGGACACCGGCGTGGACTGGAACTCCTCGGGTGCTGCTTCGAGCAGAATCCCGAGCTTCTGGGCAGCCGTGGCCGGCTTCATGGTCTGGGGCTTCTTCTCGCTCATGGTTCCAGCGTATAGCCTGAGAGCACTATGGTTTCGGTGTCCTGCGCCCGGACACCACCAAAACGGCCCGCCGCCGGCACGTCGCACGCGCCCGCGGAGCCACCACCCACACTGATTTTGCACACGAGAGGATGCCGGTGACCTTTTCCATTGCCTTCGTCGCCGGGGTCACCCCCACCAAATGGACCCGCATCTGGGCCGAGCGGCGCCCGGAGGTCGAGCTCTCGGTCTTCCGCACCAGCATCGCCGATCAGGAGCTCGTTCTGCGCGACGGCCGCGCCGACGTGAGCCTGGTGCGCCTGCCCATCGATGAAGACGGCCTGAGCCTGATCAACCTGTACAACGAGATCCCCGTGCTGGTGATGGCGAAGGATCACTTCCTGGCCGACGCCGACAGCGTGGTCGTGGCCGACCTGGTCGACGAGCACTTGCTGCAGGATCCCGACGACGTCCCCGAGTGGCGCGACGCGGCCGTTGAGGTGCGCGACGGCAGCCGCCGCCCGCTGCCGCCGATGCGCGACATGGACGAGACCATGGAACTGGTCGCCGCCGGCGTGGGCATCGTCATCCTGCCGCACTCGGTGGCCCGCCTGCACAGCCGCAAGGATGTCGTCTCCAAGCCGGTGGAGGACACCGCCGAGAGCCGCATCGCACTGGCCTGGCGCACGGTTGACACCACGCCCGACGTGGAGGAGTTCATCGGCATCGTGCGCGGCCGCACCCCGGACAGCTCACGCACCAACGCGGTCGCGGCCGGCGACGAGCCCGTGAAGAAGGAAAAGAAGACCGCCAAGGCCAAGGCCGCCGCCAAAGCAGTGCGCGCCGCGGCTGCGGCGGCCAAACCGGCCACCGCGCGCAAGACGCAGAGCGCCGGCCGCACCCGCAACTCCCCCAGCCCGCAGGCCGGCAAGCGCCGCGGCGGTCGCTGACCCGCCTCCCGCACGTCCCCGCGGGGAACACCACCCCCGAGATGCCCCGCTGCGGACGAGTTGCCCCGGCGCACCGGGGCAACTCGTCCGCAGGTGGGCAACTCGCGGAAGTGGGTCGCGCAATTACGCGAGCGACACCGGCTGCCGCACCACCGTGCGCAGCTTCTCCGGCGCGACGCGGCGCGGGTCGCCCAGGTAGACCTCGTGGTGCCGGCCGCGCTCGCGGAGGCCCGCCTGCGGGAGAACCTCGCCGTGCAGCCGGGCCAGCGCCGGCGCCTCGTCGTCGTAGGAGCCCACGTGCAGCAGCTGCGCGCAGAGTCCCTCGTCGAGCCGCTCTATGCGCACCCGGTCGAGGGCGGGCAGCGCCTTCTTCTTGCCGCGGGCCGCCGTGATGGCCTCCTCGATCGCCCCGTCGCTCACCCAGTCCGGTTGGCTGATCAGCATGGTCCAGCTCCACGCGGCCTTGTCGCGGGCACTGAACACGGATGCGTCGTCGGCGTACCAGAGCCCCTCCAGCGGGCCCACCACCAGGTCGCGGCCGCCACCGCGCTTGCTGGTGAACTTCACCGTGTACGACACCGCGTAGAGCGCCTCGACGGCCTCGACGTAGGCCGGCGCCGTGTTCGGATTCCCCGACCCGTCCACGGCGAGGAAGCGTTGCGGCGGCACCACCAGCGTCTCCCAGTCCCGGTTCTTCGGGGCGTAGACTGCGCGCAGTTCTCGCTTCACGTCGTACGGCGCGGTCGCGACCTCGGTCACCAAAATCAGGCTTCCATCACTGCGATGACGTTGCCGGCCGGGTCGGCGAACCAGCCGCCGGTTGGCATCCCGCCGCCGCGTACGATTCCCCGCTCGTCCTGCTCGAAGCCGTCGTAGCGCAGCATTTCCACACCACGTTCCACCAGGGCATCCACCGACAGCTCGATGTCGGCCACTGCGAGGTTGAGGATGGTGAACACCGCGGGTTCGTGGTCCTCTTTGGGGTAGACGATCACCATCGCGCCGCCCGGCAGGGTGATTTCCAGCAGGCCCATCGGGTTGTCCACGACGTCGAGTCCGAGCACATCCCGGTAGAAGCCGCGGGCTGCCTCCAGGTCCGGCACGGCGAACCCGCTGAAGCCACGCAGGTAGGTCAGTTCTGATGTTGTCATGATCAGCTCCCTCTGGTTGAGTTTCCGAACCCGGTCAGCGGGAGCTGATCGAGGCGAACTTACGGATGCACAATGGCACAAACACCACGAGCAGCACAACAACCCCGATGAGCACGGTCAGCACTGGATTCTGCAGCGTCCAGACATCCGGCACCGGAGCACTGCCCTCGTTGCCGAACAGTTCGCGGGCGGCCTGCACGAGCGCTGACACCGGGTTGAGTTCCGCGAAGACCCGCAACGGGTCGGGCAGGGTCTCGATCGGCACGAACGCGTTGGAGATGAAGGTGATCGGGAACAGGATGATGAACGAGGCGTTGTTGATCACCTCGGGTGAGCGCACGCTCATGCCCAGCAGCGCCATGACCCAGCTGAACGCATAGCTGAACAGCAGCAATAGCCCGAGTCCGGCGAAGAACTCGCCCATCGACGAGTTCACCCGCCAGCCGACCAGGAAGCCGGTTGCCATCATGATGATCATCGAGATGGTGTTGAGCACCAGGTCACCGTTGGTGCGGCCGACCAGCACCGCCGACGAGCTCATCGGCAGGCTGCGGAACCTGTCGATGATGCCGTCCTTGAGGTCCTGGGCCATGGCCGACCCGGAGAAGGTGGAGCCGAACACCACCGTCTGGGCGAAAATGCCGGCCATCAGGAACTGCACGTAGTCGGTGCCCTGCACCGCGATGGCGCCGGCGTACACCTGGCTGAACAGCAGCACGAACATGATCGGCTGGATGACGGCGAACACCAGCATGTCCGGGGTGCGCTTGATCTTGATGAGGTTGCGCTTGGTGGTCGTCCAGCCGTCCGAATACCACAGCGACAGCGGGTTCCAGGTGGGCGGCGCCGGGGCGGGCCGGGTGGCGGTGGCGGTCATTTCACCTTCTCCATCTTGTCGTCTTCGTTTTCGCCCGCCGCCATGTCGGCCTTGTGCCCGGTGAGCTTGAGGAACACGTCATCGAGAGTGGGCCGGCGCATGCCGGCGTCGTGCAGTTGGATGCCGGCGGTACGCAGGTCGGCGAGCACCTGTTGCAGCGCCGGCGGGCCGTCGGTCACGGCCACGTCGAGGCCGCGTCTGTCGCTGGAAACCTGCGGTTCACCCGCTCCGTACCGGGCGAGCACCTCGCGGGCGGCGGGGGCGTCGGCCGCGTCGACCAGGGCGATCACCACCCGGTGGCCGCCGATCTGCGCCTTGAGCTCGTCGGAGGTGCCCTCGGCGATGACCTTGCCATAGTCGATGACCGCGATACTGTCGGCCAGCTGGTCGGCCTCCTCGAGGTACTGGGTGGTGAGCAGCACCGTGGTGCCGTTGTCGACGAGCTTGTTGATCACGCCCCACAGCGCAATCCGGCTGCGCGGGTCGAGCCCGGTGGTCGGTTCGTCGAGGAAGAGGATCTTGGGGTTGAACACCAGGGCGCCGGCCAGGTCGATGCGTCGCCGCATGCCGCCGGAGAAGCCCTTCACCGGCCGGTTACCGGCCGCGGTGAGCTCGAACAGGTCGATCAGCTCCTGCGCCCGCCGCCGGGAGGCCGCGCCGCCGAGGTGGTAGAGCCGGCCCACCATTTCGAGGTTCTCGAAGCCGGTGAGGTTCTCGTCGACGGCCGCGTACTGGCCGGAAACCCCGATGATGCTGCGCACCGCCTTCGGGTCCTCGAGCACGTTGATGCCGTCCACGACAGCGGTGCCGGTGTCGGGCCGGATGAGGGTGGTCAGGATTTTGACCACCGTGGTCTTGCCGGCACCGTTGGGCCCGAGGATCGCCTTGACGGTGCCGCGCGGCACGGTCAGGTCGAGTCCGGCGAGCGCGTGCACCGGTCCGGACTTGGATTTGTAGGTCTTGGTAAGCCCGAAGGCTTCGATGATTGTCATGCCATACCCCTGCCGTCGGATGGCTACACTGATATGTGTACGTTGTGCACATGTGAGCTTTTATCGTAACGAAACGGATGCGCGTTGACAACGGGTCTCGGCAATTCTCCGGCGCGAACTTCGTACCGGCATGGCGACCTGCGCCGCGCCCTCATCGAGGCCGGCGTCGACCTGGCCGGCGAGGGCGGGCCGTCCGCTGTGGTGCTGCGGGAGGCCACCCGGCGGGTCGGGGTCACCCCCAGCGCGGCGTACCGGCATTTCGCTGACCGGCAAGCGCTGTTGGATGCCGTGTGCTCGAGCTGCCAGGCGCTGGTGGCGGGGGCCATCGAGGCCGATCAGGCGCGCATCCCCGCGACGGACGCGACAGAGTCGGCCCGGCTGCGCTTTCGCGCCGTGGGCACCGGGTACCTGCGTTTCGCCCTCGAGGAGCCCGGCCGATTCCAGACCGCGTTCTCGGCGTCGTCGGACCTGGAGAGCGCCACCAGCTCCGCGCGCGCCGGCGAGCGCGGCCTCACCCCGTTCCAGCTGCTCACCGTCGCGCTCGATGATCTGGTGACCGAGGGTCTACTGCCGGCCGAGCGCCGGCCGGCAGCGGAGTTCCTGGCCTGGTCTGCCGTGCACGGGCTGGCGGAACTGTTCATCGACGGGCCGCTGCGGGCCCTGCCGGACCCTGTGAAGCAGACCCTGATCACCCGGGTGATCGACATGGTGGAGCAGGGGCTGTAGCCGCCTCAGCCGACCGCTGCCTCGGAGCCCAACTCCACGCTCCCGTCGGGTCGCCAGGTGAGGTAGGTATTCAGCGGGCCCGTCAGGGAGCCGTCGACCGGCGACGAGAAGATTCCCTCCGCCCGCCAGTACAGCCGCAACCCCGTCGCCGGGAACTCCTGCTCCAGGGTGCACGTGGACAAATAGTCCAGGGTCTGGGGCACCACGATCAGGCAGACCATGTTCGAGGTCGTGCGGGCGACGTAGTAGACCAGCTGCGGCACGGATCCCGCCTCGACCGAGCCCATCGAACCCAGTTGCCGCAGGGTCGGCGGGTCAAACACCTCGGGGAGCGGGATCGCGGGCAGGTCCTCCGGCGTCTGCTCCCGCTGGAAGGCCGACAGCGCGAGGGGTGGTGAAGTGCTGGCAGCGGTGGTCGAGGGCGCGGGCGCGCCGCCCGGCACGGTGCCGGCGGAAAACTGTCCGCCGACGATCACGCCCACCAGCACCGCGGCGGTGAGTCCGCCGATGAGCAACAACCGCCGTCGCCCCGCGGCGGGACGAGGCGCATCCGCCGCCGGCCAGTCATCCGCTTCGCCGACCGCGTCGGGTTCGGCGGTGTCTCCGGGGCCACCCAGGTTGTCGGCTCCGGCGAGCGCCGCGCCGACACCCGTCTGCGCAGCGATCACGGCCGCATCGATGGCGCCGGTCTCCCGAATGATCTCGGCCTCGAGCCTGCGCAGGTCCTCGTGCACCCGATGATCGCCCGCGGCGTCGGCGTCCGCCGCGAACACCCGGTGTTGCAGAGCACGCACTCGGGCCAGCGGCGCGAGCAAGCCGCCCGGCGACGTGTCGAGCGGATGCGATGCCCACCACAGCGCGTCGAGAACGTCCCAACTCCCGGCGTGGTGAGAGCGCACCGCCTCGAGGAATTCGGGGTCGTTCAGCGCCAGGTCGTACAGGTCGTCGTGGTGCTGTGCCACTGGGTCCCCCTCATCGCTGGGCACAGCCTGACACACGGGCCGGCGGTGCGCTCACCCCGGTGGGGGGCTACGGGCCGGTGGGCGAGCGGAGCGTCATTTCCGAGGTGACCTCACCCGTGCGGCCCCAGATCACGGTGACATCACCGATCATGTCGCCCATCTCGTCCTCCACGTAGAAGTCCGGCGGCAACTGCGCGAGGTAGTCAGCGCTCTCCCAGGACAGGCGCAACCCGATCGACGGATATTCCGACTCGAGAGCGCAGGTCGACAGGTAGCCGCTGCCCTCCGGAATCGCAACGAGGCAGATCAGGCTGCCGCTCGCCCGCACCGCGTAGAACGGTGACCGCCCCACCAGGTTCGGGCCCTCTGCCCACCCCGCCGAGCCCAGATATCTGAAGGAGTCCGGCTCGAAGGTGGCGGACATCGCCCGCGCGGGGATGTCCTCCGGACGCTGCGCCTGCGCGAACAGCGCCGCCGGGTTGCCGGGTGTCTCGGCGGTGGCGCTCGCGGACGGCGCCGGCGACGAGGCCGCCTCGGTGAGCCGGCTGCCCAACACCGCGCCGATCACGGCTGCCGCGACCAGGGCCACGGCCACGATCGCGGAGGGCAGCAACCGTCGGCGCGCGGTGCGCCCGGTCGGGACCTCGGCGGGTGTCGCCGGTGCGGGTGAGTCGCCGGTGGCCTCGGTCGGGTCGAGGTGCGGCGGGCCGTCGGCTGTCGGGGCGGTCGGCTCCGGGTCGGCCATGCGGCGCCTGAGGTCAGCGTGGGCGGCGGTGATCGCGTCCGTCGCGGCCGAGCGTTCGGCCACGATCTCGGCCTCGAGCTCCCGCACGACCTGGGCCACAGCGTGGTCGCCGGCAGCGTCGCCATCCGCCGCGAAGACCCGGCGTTGCAGCTCCCGCAGCCGGTGGATGGGCGACGGGCTCCCGCTCGGGGCGGGGTCTTCAGGGTGCCACTCCCACCAGAGCGCATCGAGCAGGTTCCACCGACCGGTATGGGCCGCGGTCGCCGCCGCCAGGAAGCGCTGATCAGCCAGCGCCTGGTCATACGGGTCGTCGTAGACGTTCTCAACCAATGAAACCCCCATCATTGTTGCACCCAGCCTGTCACACCCCGCGGCCGGCTTCAGGGGACCAGCGCCCGGCCGGTGCCCCGCGTCTCGATCGTCGAGTCCCGCATCCAAGTCACCGTGATGTCCATCACCATCGCTGTCCGGCCGTTCTCTTCCACCGGAAGAACGTCGCTGCTCTGCCAGGACAGGCGGAGGCCGCCCCGGGGAAAGTCCGCCTCGAGGGTACAGGTGGTGAGATAGCCGGCGCCCTCGGGCATCGCCACGAGGCAGATCGTGTTCGACGCACCGCGCGCGGCGTAGTAGGGCGAATCCGTCACGCCGTTGGCATCGACGTCCCGCCACCCCGACGAGCCGAGATATCTGAACGAGGCGGGGTCGTAGGCCCCCGGCAGCGGCACCCGCGGGATGTCTTGGCCGGTCTGGACCCGGGCGAAGACCTGGGCCGCCAGCACCGGCACGGTCGGGGTGCGGGTGCTGGTTGCGGTGGGGGTGGGTTCCGGGGCGCCGGACCGACTGGCGCTGGTCACCTGGCTGCCCACGAGGGCTCCGAGCAGCAACGCTCCGACCAGGCCGGCGCCCAGCAGCAGGCGGCGGCGCGGAGGCACCCACCGGGGCGTGCTGCCGACGACACTGCTGCCGACGACGACGTGAGGAGCGAACGGCGTCCCGGTGGCCGGCAACTCGGTGGCCGGCTGCTCGGTGCCGGACGACTCGGTGCCCGGCCGCTCGATGGCCGGCGACTCGGTGTCCGGCGGCTCGCGACCCGCGTGCGCTGCAGCGAGCGCCGCGCCGATGTTCGCCCGTTCTTCCCCGATCTCCGCTTCCAGCTCACGCACGGCATCGGCCACGGCACCGTCGCCGGCCGCGTCGCCATCCGCCGCGAACAACCGGCGTTGCAGGCTGCTCAGCCGGGCGACGGGTGAGGGGCTGCCGCTCGGGGCCGCCTCGGCAGGATGCCTGCACCACCAGAGCGCGTCGAGCACCGGCCAGTGGCCCCGGTGGGCCGCGGTCACGGCGCGCAGAAAGTCCGGATCGGTCAGGGCGCGCTCGTACGGGTCATCGTCACGCCGCGCCTGTGCCACGAGACTCCCGTCATTGATGCGCACATCCTGCCACCATCCGGCCGATCCGGCCCCGGGCATCCGCCGGCCTTGCCCGGTCAGCGCGAGAAGGACACGGTGCTGTTTCCGCTGAAACGCCCGGTGCCCTACGCGCTGGTCGAGCGGCTCGCCCGCGCCCTCATCGCCGCGCGGGCGACGTAGAACCGTCGGCGCGGCCCCGCCGCCATTGGCCGGGTCCCCGGCCGGTGGCAGGATGCCCGCATGATGGCGACCGGCATCCGTACCAACCCGTGGGGCGGGCAGCGCCAGACACGCTGGCAACAGGCGGTGGACTGGCCGCTCACGATCGCAGCCATCCTCTTCCTGGTCGCCTATTCGATCACGGTGATCGGCGATGTGGATGTCGCCACCGCCGACCTCCTGCGGCTGCTGATCCTGGTCAGCTGGGCGCTGTTCCCGGTGAGCTACCTCGTGGAGATCGCCCTCGCCGACCACCCCTGGCAGTGGGTGCTGCACCATCCGGTCAACCTGCTCTTCGTGTTGCTGCCGCTGCTGCGGCCACTGCGGCTGCTGCGGGTCGTCGCGCACAGCAACGTCTTCCAGCAGTCTGCGGGCACGGCCTTTCGCGCCAGGGTGCTGGTCTACCTCGCCGGCGCCGCGACCCTGGTCACCTACATCGCCGCCCTCGCCGTACTCGAGGCCGAACGGGCGACCCCGGACGCCAACATCACCTCGTTCGGTGACTCCTTCTGGTGGGCCGCCGTGACCATCACCACCGTCGGCTACGGCGATTTCACTCCGGTCACCCTGCGCGGGCGCACCATCGCCACCGCGCTGATGCTCGGCGGCGTGGCCGTGCTGGGTGTCCTCACGGCCACCCTCTCGTCCTGGATCGTGCAGCGGGTGTCCGAGCTCGAGGACCGCCACAAGTAGCCGAAAACCGGCCGCGGACACGAATAGGGCCAGCGAGGCGGGAATGATACACTCTCCGAATACCCTTAACGAACCGCTGTGCCATTTTCAGTCGCGTGTTGTATCCAGTGAGTTGCCCTGGGTGCGTCGAATCGGCTGTGGCAGCACCGCGGCGGAGCACGGCCGGCGCCCCGCGCCGCCGTCCGGGTGATACGTCAACCACGCTCAACGAATTATGAGGCTGCATCAGATGATTTTCGAAGTCGGCGAGACCGTCGTCTATCCCCACCACGGCGCGGCAACCATCACCGCGGTCGAGACCCGCACGATCAAGGGTGTCGAGAAGCGTTACATCACGCTCACCGTCCACCAGAGTGATCTGGCCATCAACCTGCCCATCGACAACGCCGAGCTCGTCGGCGTGCGCGACGTCATCGACGCCGCCGGTGTCGAGGCCGTCTTCGACGTGCTCCGCAGCGATGTCGAAGAAGAGCCCAGCAACTGGTCGCGTCGTTACAAGGCCAACACCGAGAAGATGGGCAGCGGCAGCGTCTATCGCGTCAGCGAGGTCGTTCGCGACCTGTGGCGCCGCGACCGCATCTCCGGCGTTTCCGCCGGCGAGAAGCGGATGCTCATCAAGGCTCGCCAGGTTCTCGTCTCCGAGCTCGCGCTCGCGCAGAAGTCCACCGAAGAAGAGGCCTTCGTCACCCTTGACGACGTGCTGAACGCCAGCGTCGCCGAAGTCGCCTAGTTCACCACCTCTGTAGTTCATCACCTTGACGCGTCGCCGGATGCGCAGCCTGTCTGCTGCCGCCCGGCGGCGCGTTTGTGTTGTCGGGGTGCTGGTGGGCCTGGCGCTGTCCGGCTGCGCGTCCGGCCCGTCGCCCGCATCCGGCCCGGTGCCGCCGCCGGTGGGCGGTGGCCTCGACTATCAGCTCGGCGGCGCCTACGACCCACCAGCCGGAGTGGACATCGTCGTGCGTGACAGCACCGATGAGCCCGCGGCCGGCCTCTACTCGGTGTGTTACCTGAACGGTTTCCAGACCCAGCCGGCAGAGTCCCAGCGGATACTCGAGGATTCGCCCGAGCTGATCCTTACAGCCGGCGGCGGGCCGGTGCGCGACGAGAATTGGCCGGACGAGCTTCTGTTCGACACCGGCAGCGCCGGGAAGCGCACCGCACTCGCCGCGCTGCTGCTCCCCCTACTGACGAACTGTGCGACGTCCGGCTTCGACGCCGTGGAGATCGACAACCTCGACTCGTACACCCGGTCGGCCGGTCTGCTCACCGCCGAGGACAATGTCGCGTTCGCGCGCATCCTGGTCGCCGCCGCGCACGACGAGGGCCTGGCGATCGGCCAGAAGAACGCCGCCGACCTGGCGGAGCCCCTCGCCGAGCTGTTCGACTTCGCCGTCGCCGAGGAATGCGACCGTTGGCAGGAGTGCGGGCTCTACCGGGCGGCCTACGGCGATCGGGTGCTGGCCATCGAATACACCGACGACCTGCGCGTTGACTTCGCCGCAGTCTGCGCGGTGCCTGACCGGCCGCGGTCGATGATCCTGCGCGACCGCGATCTCGTCGTGACCGGTGCACCGGGGTACGTATACGAACGCTGCTGAGGCGGCTCCGCCGACCGGGTTCGGTGGGGCGACCAAACCATCCGGCCGACGGCGGCGAATCAGTGTCGTGAGGCAACGGGCCTTGCGGTTCACACTTCAGGAGCTCCCCCATGCGATTCATTCCCACCAAGGTCCACGCGGTCCTCGACTACGTCGTTGCGATCGCCCTGATCCTCGCCCCCACCATCTTCATGTTCGAAGAGGTCGGCGGCGCCGCGGTCATCGTTCCCCGCGTCCTCGGCGTCGGCCTGATCCTCTACAGCCTGTTCACCCGCTACGAGCTGGGCCTGATCAAGGTCATCGGCATGCCGATCCACCTCGTCTTCGACGTGCTGGCATCGATCGTCCTGATCGCGTCGCCGTTCCTGTTCGGCTTCGCTGACGAGGCGCCGAACGCCTGGCTGCCGCACATCGTAGTCGGCGTCGCCGTGATCCTCGTCGTGCTGTGCTCGAAGAGCCAGCCCGGCGTCAGCGTCTCCGGCACCAGGGCGCACGCCAACAGCGTCGCCTGACCCGCACGGCCCTCGACTGCGGCAGGCGCCCCCGGCACTGGGAGCGCCTGCCGCTTTTTCGCGCCCGGACATGCCGAGTTGCCGCAAGATGCCCCTCCGACCGTCCCTAGCGGGATCTTGCGGCACGTGCGTGTATCACCCGCGCTCGACTTGCCGGAAACTGCCCCCTCGGGCGCGCGATGGGGCGTTTTGCGGCAAGTCGGCGCCGCGCTACTGTCCGTACCGCGACGGGCTAGCGCGGCGGATTAGCGCGCCGGACGCAGCATCCGCCACAGCAGCGCTCGCTCGGTTACGCCCCAGAGCGCGCTCACCGTGAGGTAGATCGCCGCGGCCAGCGGCACGAAGGCCGCGAAGACCACGCTGATCAGCGGCAGCCAGCTGAGCACACCGGTCATGGTCGCCTGGGCGGCGGGCGAGAGCGCACCCGGGGCGGCCGGCGACGCCGCGCCAGGGGCGGGCGCGGCGGCGGATACGGCTCCCTGGGCCAGCATCAGCCGTCGGCTGAGCAGCTGGGCCACCAGCAGCACGCCGAGCAGCACGCCGCCGACCAGAAGCACCGTGGGGGTGGGCCCGGCACCCCAGCCGGTGAGGATGCTGGTGCCCAGCGGACTGCCGAACAGGCCAGCTGCGAGAAGGGCGTTGTCGTGCCCGTTGATGGTGCCCAACACAAACAGGCCGTAGACGATCGAGAGGATCGGCGCCTGCACCAGCAGGGGCAGGCACCCGGCCAGCGGCGAGGCGTTCTCGGCGGCGTAGAGGGCGGCCGTCTCGCGTTGCAGACGCTCCGGGTTAGTGCCGTGCAGCCGCCGCAGCTCGGTCAGCCGCGGGGCGAGGCGTTGGCGCAGCTGCTGCGCGCGCGCTTGGGATACCCCCACCGGGATGAGCAGCAGGCGCAGGGCGAGGGTGAGCACGATGACGGCGAGGGCCGCCGCGTTCGCGGTGGCGAACGGGGTGAGGAACAGGGTGAGGTTGTGCAGAACGGCGTAGGCCGCGTCGAGCACGGCCGCGATGGGGCCGAAGGCATAGATGTCCATGGAAAGCTCCCGGTCGGAATACGGAAAAAGAGGAACCGTATGGTCGCGACAGGGCGGCGGGGCACCCGGCGGGTGCGGCGCGAGAGAGCTCCCTAGGCGACCGGGAGGGCGCGGCCCGGGGCGCGCGGCTGAGGCTTCCCTGGCGCATCCGGAACGCTTTGGCCGACCTGGGAGGCCAGCTCGGGGTATGGCCGGGCGACGGGGGTGGGGGCGCCGGTGAGCACCATGACCAGCATCGCGAGCACCTGCTGGGCCGCGCCGGTGACGGCCACGGCCGAGGCGGCCAGGGTGAACAGCGCCGCGAGGGCGAGCAGCTCGCCGAAGCCGCGGCCGCCGAGGGAGAGCGCACCGAGGCCGAACCCGGAGCCCAGGCTCAGGCCGAGCAGCACCGACAAGCGGGCAGTCGGCGACGCCGGCGGCATCAACGTGCGTGCGCGCATCCGGGGCCCCTTTCTTGCGGTCGACCCGGCCAGCCTAGCCGGATGCAGCGCGGCTGCGCTCAGCGCGGCCGGACTCAGAGCGCCCGCATCGAATTGTTGCGCTTCTCGTGGGTGAGCTCGGCCAGGCCCAGGTGCTCGAGCAGCGGGGGCAGGTACATGCCGAAGCGACCGCGGTAGCCCTTGCGCAGGCCGTACCAGCCGCCGACCGGATTGTCCGGGGACCGGCCCCACGCTTCGACGCTGCCCTCCGGTGCGGTCTTCTGTTCGTCGCTGGCGCCGAGCGGCACCCAGTCGCCCTGCTCGACCAGCCAGGCGTGCAGGTCGTCGATGGCCCTGGCCTGATACTTCAGGGTCGTGGCGCCCACCTGGCAGACAAGTTCGTCGCCCTCGCGGTACATCGAGTACGTCGAGGTGCCGGGCGCTGTCGTGAGCTGCCAGGGCTCGGCAGGCGTTCCGTCGGTCATCAGGGTCTCCATTCGTCAGCGAATGCGGGGAACCCACCGGCTCCCGTCGGCCCCAGCCTAGGCCGGGCGCCGCGAAACGCCACGGCGCCGTCACGCCACCGAGTACGCTGAGCGCACGTGAATCAGGGAGGACCCGCGCATGGCGAAGAAGGATGCATCCGCCACACCCCGCATGGACAAGAAGCTCTACGAGGGCGAGCTGCGTCGGCTGCAGTCCGACCTCGTGACCATGCAGGAGTGGGTCCGCGAGTCCGGCGCCCGGATCGTGGTGATCTTCGAGGGTCGTGATGCCGCCGGCAAGGGGTCGGCCATCAAGCGGGTCACCGAGTACCTCAATCCGCGCATTGCGCGCATCGTGGCGCTGCCCGTGCCCACCGACCGCCAGCGCGGCCAGTGGTATTTCCAGCGCTACATCGAGCACCTGCCCACCGCGGGCGAGATCGTACTGATGGACCGGTCCTGGTACAACCGTGCGGGCGTCGAGAAGGTGATGGGCTACTGCACGCCAGACGAATACCGCCGGTTCCTGCACCAAGCTCCCCTGTTCGAACGGATGCTCGTCGAAGACGGCATCATCCTGCTCAAGTACTGGTTCTCGGTGTCCGACCGGGAGCAGGAACTGCGCTTCCGGTCACGGCTGAACGACCCGATGCGGCGCTGGAAGCTCTCGGACACCGATGTGCTCTCGATCACCAAGTGGGTGGACTATTCGAAGGCCAAGGACGAGATGTTCGTGCACACCGACATCGCCGAGGCACCCTGGTGGGTGGTCGAAAGCGAAGACAAGCGCGCCGCCCGCCTGAATATGATCAGCCATTTCCTGTCGATGGTGCCCTACGAGCAGATGGAGCCGCCGCCCGTGCACATCCCGCACCGGCCGCCGTCGTCGGACTACGAGCGGCCACCGCGCGAGCTCACGCGCCCGGTGCCCGATCACGCGGCGCGCATCACCGAGCTGGCCGCGGAGGCCAAGGCCAAGAAAAAGAAGAAGAGCTGACCCGGGGTCAGCCGATGGTGCGGGGTCGGGCGGGTTCGCGCAAGCGTGCCTTGGCCCCGTGCTCGATCAGCACCGGGACGTAGTCGCGGATCGGCTTGCCGTCGAGCAGGTGGCGTTCCTCGGTGACGACGCCTTCGATGACCGACCGCGGCCGATCGGGAAACTTCTCGGCCAGCCTGTCGATGACTTGGGAGACGGCCTGGTCTTCGTGCTGCTGACGTTCTTGAGTGTCCACGGGATCAGTTTGCGCCGACGCCCGCACCCGGGTCAACTTCGGAGATACTGAACGCCCCACCCTGCACGGACGTGCGCGCCCGCGTCGCGACGATGGTCAGGCCGCGCGGGGCCCGTCGAGCAGGGCCTCGGCGGCGGCGCGGGCCGATCTGGCGGCATCCGGGGTGCCACAGATGGCCGCGGTGGTCTGAGCGCCCTCGGCCAGCAACACCAGCATGGGTGCCAGCTCGGCCGGGGCGCCGGCCGCCGCGACCAGCTTCCCGACGTAGCCCTGGAAACCGACCTTCTGGGCCCGGGCGGCCTCGGCCACGGCCGGCACCGTCGCACCGAGTTCACCGAAGGCGTTCACGAATCCGCAGCCCCGGTAGTCGTCGCTGACGAAGCACTCGAGCAGATAGTCGTAAATCGACAGCACCCGCTCGCGCGGGGTCGTCGCGGTCGCGGCAGCGCGTTCCAGGCCGGCGGACCACTGCTCGTGCCTGCTGTGCAGCACGGCGAGCACGATCGCCTCCTTCGACGGGAAGAGGGCATAGAGCTTCTTCAGTGACAGCCCGGTCTCGGCGCGCAGTTCGTCCATCGACACGGCCTGGATGCCCCGGCTGTAGTACAACCGGTCGGCGGCGGCGGTCGCGACTTCACGCGGGCTACTTACAGTGTTCACACAAACCTCACTTGCATTGAGAACGTTCGTTCTCTAGGCTAGCAAACAGATCGGAGAACGCACGTTCTCTGGCAGACGAAGGGGACCATGACATGTCGTTCATCACGGTTGGCACAGAGAACAGCACCAACATCGACCTCTACTACGAAGATCACGGAACCGGCCAGCCGGTGGTGCTGATCCACGGCTTCCCGCTCGACGGGCACTCCTGGGAGAAGCAGTCTGCGGCCCTCCTCGACGCGGGCTACCGCGTGATCACCTACGACCGCCGCGGCTTCGGCCAGTCCAGCCAGCCCACGGTCGGGTTCGACTACGACACCTTCGCCGCCGACCTCAACGTCGTACTCGAGACCCTCGACCTGCGGGACGTCGTCCTGGTCGGCTTCTCGATGGGCACCGGAGAGGTCGGTCGGTACCTGGGCAGCTACGGGTCCGACCGGGTGGCGAAGGCCGTCTTCCTCGCCTCCCTCGAGCCGTTCCTGCTCAAGACCGACGAGAACCCGGGCGGCGCCGCGCCCCTGGAGTTCTTCGAGGGCATCGTCGACGCCGTCAAGGCCGACCGCTACGCCTACTTCACCGAGTTCTACACGAACTTCTACAACACGGCCGAGAACCTCGGCAGCCGGCTGAGCGTCGAGGCCCTGCAGAACAGCTGGAATGTGGCCGCCGGCTCCGGATCGTTCGCGGCGGCCGCGGCCCCGCTGACCTGGATCACCGACTTCCGCGCCGACGTGGCGAAGATCACGGTTCCCTCTCTGATCGTGCACGGCACGAGCGACAACATCCTGCCGATCGACTCCACCGGCCGACTCTTCGCGAAGGCCCTGCCGGCGGCCGAGTACGTCGAGATCGACGGCGCCCCGCACGGGATGCTGTGGACCCACGCGGCCGAGATCAACGAGGTTCTGCTGGCCTTCCTGGCCAAGTAGGCGGCACCCCTCGACCACCGCAACTGTTGCCCGTGCGGACAACTGTGCCCGGCGTACCGGGCGCACCTGTCCGCATGGGCAACGGTTGGGCCTAGGAGCATGCCTCAGGGGCGCTGGGCGGGCGGCGCCTCGGCCAGGAGGGTGCGGGCCGCGAGGCCGATGATGGCGCTGTAGGTGGGGTAGGCGAACCGCACGTGGGCGAGGGTCGCCACATCCACGCCGGCGGCGATGGCCGTGGTCACCGACTGCACCACCTCGATGGCGTTCTCGCCCACGGCGTGTGCACCGAGGATCAGCTCCCGGCGCCGGTCGGAGATCAGCATCAGGAACCCGCGTTCCCTGTCGTCGATCACCGCTCGGTCCAGGCTCGCATACGGCACCGTGGCCACCACGCAGAGCGGGTCACGGGCACGTGCCTGCTCCTCGGTGAGCCCCACCCCGGCATAGTCGGGATCGGTGAACCCGCCCGCGGGCAGCAGGTGGTGCGGGGTGCGACGGTTGGTGCCCAGCACCGCGTTCTCGGCCGCGGCCTCACCCTCGAACTGGGCGGCCTGCACGAGCATGTCACGGCCGTTCGCGTCGCCGACGGCGAAGATGTGCGACACCTCGCTGCGGAAGTACTGGTCGACGGGAATCGCGGACCGCTCCGTGGCCACGCCCGCGTTCGCGAGGCCCAGGTCGTCGACATCCGCCGGCCAGCCGGTCGCCATGATCACGGCATCGAACTGTCCTGACACCGGTTCACCGGCCGCACGCCAGGTCAGGAGGATCGAGCCATCCGGCTGCTTCACCAGCGACTCGACGGTCTCGATGCCGGTCTCGACCCGAGTGCCCTGCTCGCGGAACGCCGTGGTCACCCCGGCGGAGACGGCGGCGTCGGAGGCCATCAGGATCCGCGGTGCCACGTCGAGCAGCGTCACCCTCGAGCCGAACGAACTGAAAATGGTCACCAGCTGGGCGCCGGTGTTGCCGCCGCCGATCACCGCGAGGCGTTCGGGCAGGGCGGGCAGGGTGAGTACGTGTTCGGGCACCGTCGCCAGGTCGGCGCCGGGGATCGGCAGCCGGCGTGAGTGACCGCCCACGCAGATCAGGATGTTGTCGGCGCTGATGCGGCGGCCGCTGTCGAGCTCCACGGTGTGCGGGTCGACGAACCGGGCCCGTCCCTCGAGGACGAGGTCGATGCCGGCGGCGCTGAACCGCTCGGCCTCGCGTTTGATCGACCGTACTCTGTCGACGGATTCGGTGACCCTGGCGGCCGTGGTGCGCCAGTCGAATCGCTGGATGACGGCCTCGATGCCGTAGGTCTCGGCGGTGCGCACCTCGCGCATCAGCCTGGCCGCCTTCGCGAGCGCCCGGGTGGGCACGCAGCCGGTGTTCACACAGGTGCCCCCGGTGCGATCGGCCTCGACGACCACGACCCCGGCCCCCAGCTCGGCCGCGCGGAGGGCAGCGGCCGTGCCGGCGGGGCCGGCGCCGATCACCAGCACGTCGTAGTGCGAGCGGGGTGCGGTGGCCGCGGCGGAGCCGGCCGGGGAGGAGACAATGGGATCAGCGGGCATGGGAACCTCCTGGCAACAGAACGGAGCACCGACTCTGCCAGCGGGTCCTGAGAAAAGCCCTTGACCGGCAGCTAGGCGGGGCCTGGCACACCCTTGGTCGGCTTGCCCTGGCTGGACTTGGCCGCCCGGCCGGCCTTGCGCAGGGCGCGCTGGCGGGCATCCTCGACCTTCATCAGGGTGCGGGTTTCATCGAGGTCGCCGATCAGGGGGCGCCACCAGGCGGCCGCGGGGTCGGCATCCACCAGGATCGTTCGGATCAGCAGGGTGAGCGGAATCGCCAGGATCGCGCCGATGGCACCGAGCACGATCGCCCAGAACAGCACCGAGGCGAAGGTGAGGGATTGGCTGAGGGCGACGGCGTTGCCGACCACCCGGGGCTGCACGATCGACTGCACCACCCCGTTGACGATCGCGTAGATCACGATCACGGGCAGCGCGAGCTCCCAGCCGCCGGTGAGGAACGCGAACACCGTGGGCGGGATGATGGCGATGAAGTAGCCCACATTGGGGATGAAGCTGCACAGGAATGACAGCAGCCCCCAGAGGAACGCGCCCGGCACCCCGAGCAGCACGAGCGCCACGGCGTTCAAGACACCTTGGACGATGCCGAGGAGGGTGGTGGCCACCATGTAGCGGCGCACGCTGGAGGCGAAGTTCGTCAGGGCCTCCACCAGTGTGGGTCGGGTCGGCCGCAGTTGAGTGAGCAGGGTGGGCAGGTAGCCGGCGTCCGCCGCCATCAGGATCAGCATGGTCAACACGATCACGAGGGCGACCGTGATGTTGGTGATGCTGCCGAAGAGTCCGGAGACGACCGAAGCCAGATTGCTCGGGTCAAGGCTGTCCTCGACGGCCTGCACCTGCGCCGAGCCGAATCCGAGGCTCGCGAGCCAGTCGGTGATGGTGGTGGCGATGTCGCTGATCTGGCTGGAGAACTGGGGCAGCAGGGTGGCGAATTGGCCCAGGGCCAGGCCCAGCGCCGCCACGAAGGCCGCCAGCACGATGAACACCGTCGCGACAACGGATCCCGTGGCCAGACCCCGCGGCACGCCGCGCCGTTCCAGGCCCCGGCGCACCGGGTGCGCGCAGATGGTGAGCACCAGCGCCAGGAGGATCGGCGCCGCGATGCCGGCAATGGCGGCCAGGCCGAAGACCGCCACCGTGGCACCGCCCAGACCGACGAGGATCGAGGTGCTGCGGTGCGACGAGACCGGCGGACCGACGATCACCGGCTCGTCGCTGGCCACGCCTCGGGGGTGCGCCTCGTCCCTCTGGGGTTGTTTCCTTGATCGGCGTCGCCACATGGGGTCCCTTCCGCATCGGTTCGCGTCAGGCACAGTGTCCTCCCCCGCAGCCCGCCGCGGCGTCACCCGTTTCGGGTGAGCCCGCGGGGTCAGGCGGGCGTCAGAGCCCGGGTAGGTGCCGGATATTGGACCGCGCCATCTGCACCGCCTCACCCACCCCACCGTTGAGCACGGTCTTCGACAGGGCCAGCGCGAAGCCCTTCACCTGCTTGGCGGTCACGTTCGGCGGCAGGGACAGCGCCAGCGGGTCGGTGACGATGTCGACCAGGGCGGGCCCCTCATGGGCGAAGGCGGCCGTGAGCGCGGACCGCAGCACCGCGGGGTCTTCCACCCGCACGGCATGGAAGCCGAGCGCGGTGGCCACGGCAGCGTAGTCGACGGCGGGCACGTCGACACCGAAGTCGGGGTACCCGTCGACGAACATCTCCAGTTTCACCAGGCCCAGAGTGGAGTTGTTGAACACCACGACCTTCACCGGAAGCTGCTGCGCGGCGATGGTGATGAGCTCGCCGAGCAACATCGCCAGTCCACCGTCGCCGCTGATGGTGACCACTTGTCGGTCGGGGTAGGCGCTCTGGGCGCCGATCGCCTGCGGCACCGCGTTGGCCATCGACCCGTGCAGGTACGAGCCGATCAGCCGGCGACGCCCATTGGGGGTGAGGTACCGGGCCTGCCAGACGTTGCCCATGCCGGTGTCGGCGGTGACGATGGCGTCGTCGGCGACGAGCTCATCGAGCATGGCGGCCGCGAACTCCGGGTGGATCGGGCGGCCGTGGTCGACATCCGTGTAGGTGCCGACGACCGAGCTGAGCAGTTTCTCGTGCTTCTTGAGGGTGCGTTCGAGGAAAGCCCGGTCGGTCTTCTTCGTCACCAGGTCGGTGAGGGCCGCGAGCGTGGCCGCCACGTCGCCGTGTACCGGATGGGTGACGCTGACCCGACGGCCCAAGTGGGACGGGTCGGTGTCGACCTGGGCGATGACCACCTTGTCGCCGTCGGGCAGGAACTGCTCATAGGGGAAGTCGGTGCCCAGAAGCAGCACCAGGTCGGCGTCGTGGATGCCGGCGTGCGCGGCCCCGTAGCCGAGCAGACCGGTCATGCCCACGTCGAACGGGTTGTCGTACTGGATCCATTCCTTGCCCCGCAGGCTGTGCCCGATGGGCGCGGCGACGAGGTCGGCGAAGGCGATCACCGCGTCGTGGGCACCGGCGACGCCGGCCCCGGCGAAGATCGCGACGGTCTTGGCCCGGTTGATCGCGTCGGCCAGGGCACGCACGTCATCCGCTGCGGGCACCACGGTCGGTCGCCCCGGCAACACGAAACGGGGCACGGCGCCCTCGGCATCGAGTTCGGCGACGTCACCGGGCAGGGTGACCACCGATACCCCGCTCAGGGCGACCGCGTGCCGCATGGCCGCGTTGACCACCTTGGGCGACTGCTCGGCGGAGGAGACCAGTTCCCGGTAGTGCGAGCACTCGGTGAAGAGCCGGTCCGGGTGGGTTTCCTGGAAGAAGCCGCTTCCGATCTGACCAGTCGGGATGTGGCTGGCGATGGCCAGCACCGGCGCTCCGCTGCGGTGTGCGTCGTAGAGTCCGTTGATCAGGTGCAGGTTTCCCGGACCGCAGCTGCCGGCGCACACGGCGAGGCGTCCGGTGAGCTGGGCCTCGGCGCCGGCCGCGAAGGCCGCGGCCTCCTCATTGCGCACGTGCACCCAGTCGATGCCGCCCTTGGCGGCTCCGCCGGTTCGACGCACGGCGTCGACGACGGGGTTGAGGCTGTCCCCGACGATGCCGTAGATGCGGCGCACCCCGGCGTCCACGAGTTGGGCGATGATCTGGTCTGCGACGGTCTGAGCCATCGGTCCAGTAAACCCCGCGCGCCCGGCACGGCGATATCCCTCGAGGGCACAGTCAGCGAACTCTCAGCGGCGCTGGACTTGGCTCACGGAGAAACTCCAGGGGCGTCACCGTACCGAGGTCGGTCTAATCGCCCGCGGATACCGCGACCGGCGTGACGTCCCAGACCACGGGTGCGGGGTAGAACGGATTGACGGCGGGATCAGGCGCCGAGAAAGCCATGCCACCCAGGTTGTGCCAGCCCAACCCGACCACCGTGGAACCTTTGGGTGCCGTGTACAGCACACAGGCGAGGTACTCGTCCGGTCCCCGGTCCTCGTCGAGGTCGAACCGCTCGAGCTCGAACGGGCAGATCGTGTTCGCCGTCAAGGAGCCCATGTATTCGCGCTCCACGATGCCGCCTTCGGTGCCGTCGTCGAGCACCGGACGCAGGAGCGGGGTCGCGTAGGCGGTCACGCTGCCGGTGACCCAGCGGTACTGAATCACGGCGAAGAACGGGGTTTCCCCCGCGAACCCCGCACCGTTGTCGAAAACGTCCCAATAGGAGGGTTCTCCCTCGACGACACCCAACACGGTTGTTTCGATCGCGTCCCCCGGCACACCCTTGTAGTTGGACTGCGGAAGCAGGGCGATCTCGCCGACCTCGAGGTGCTGTCCGGGCGTGGCCGTTGGCGCCCTGTCGACCGGCATGGCGACGGTGTCGAACGGCAGCGCGGGCAACTGGTCGTCGTCGGCATTCCCCGAGCAGCCGGCCAGCAGAACGCCGACGGCGAGTGCGCCGACGAGCGGCAGCGCGGCCCCTCGACCCACCAGTTCACGAAGTCTCATGTGTATCCCCCTGTGGCAAACATCGCAGCGCGTCGGGACAAAAGCAATTCCGGGCAGGGGCATCGTCGTGGGAGGCTTACCGCGTGAACGGAAAACTGGCTGGCGGATTTGACGGCGGTGCCCATCTGGTCGACGGCACGATTCGTCGAATTCCCGGCCCCTGGACACCGGCCGTGAACGCCCTTCTGCAGCATCTGGCATCCACCGGTTTCGTCGGAGCGCCGCGCCCGCTCGGCTCTGACGCGCAGGGCCGCGACGTGCTCAGCTATCTCGACGGTTCGACCGTCGGCAACCTCCGCCCGTGGCCGCGCTGGACCCACAGCGACGGAGCGCTCCTGGATGTGGGCGACTGGCTCAGGCGCTATCACTCCGCCGTCGCCGACTTCGTCCCGCCCGCAGGGTCGCGGTGGCGCGAGGGCCGGGCGTGGAAACCCGGCTTGATCATCGGCCACAACGATGCGGCGCCCTACAACGCGGTCTGGAATGCACACGGGCTCGTGGGTTTCGTGGACTGGGACATGGCCGGCCCGACCACGAGCGCCGAAGACCTCGCCTGGGTCGTCTTCTCCTGGGTGCCGCTCCACGCGCGTCAGCTCGTTGTTGACGAAGGATTCACCGCATTCGGAGAGCGCCGGGCTCGTTTGGAGTCGATTCTCCGGGTCTACGGGTGGGGCGGAACGACAGACGATGTGCTCGAGCTCATCCGTCGACGCGTGCAGACGCAACGGGACATCATCCGCTCAGTGGCCAGCTGCGGCGACGAGACCTATCGAAGGATGCTGGCTCACGGGGTCGATCTCACCCTTCAGTCCGCGTTGGGTGAGCTCGATACGGTCTGATGGCGTCGCTCGTGGGGGTCGACACCGCGAGCCCCTGCAGGACTCGGCGTCAGCCGCGGGTGCGGGGCGCCGTGGTGCTGTCGCGCACGATCAGCTCCGGGGCGATCGCGGGAATCGTCTCCGCGCCCTCGCCGCCCATCAGCTGCAGCAGACGGCCGACCGCGAGGCGGCCGACCTCGTCGAAGTCGAGCCTGATCGTGGTGAGTCCGGGCTGGAAATACCTGGCCTCGCTCATGTCGTCGAAGCCCACGACGCTCACGTCGCCAGGCACCGACAGGCCACGTTCGGTCAGGGCCTTCATGATGCCCAGGGCCATGGAGTCATTCGCGGCGAGCACCGCCGTGATGGCCGGGTTCTCGGCGATCAACAGTCCGGCACGGTAGCCGGATTCAACGGTCCAGTCTGCCGTGGAGAACTCGGGGTTCACCGGGCGGTGGGCGACGGCCAGCTCGGCCAGCCAGCCGGCGCGGCGAGCGTCCGACGCCATCCAGCCCCGCGGTCCGGCCACATGCCACACGGTGTCATGCCCGAGGTCGAGCAGATGCCGGGTGGCCAGTCGCGCCCCGAGCCCGTCGTCCATGGTCACGGCGTGAGAGCTGGCCGGCGCGCCCTGTTCGAAGCGGACGATGGGCACGTCCAGGTCCAACCCGTTGAGTACCGGGGCCGCGGCGGACATCGGTGCCAGCACGACAATCCCGTCCACGGAGTCACCGAGCAGGGTGTCCACGGCCGCCCGGATGTCATTCGAATCGACATCGGAGATACTCACGAGGCTGGTGGCGTAGCCGTTGCGGCGCGCCTCCTCTGCGACGCCGAAGAGCACCATTGTCGAGCCGTGCACCGGCAGGGAATAGCTGAGCACCCCGAGGTTCATCGAACGATTGGTCGCCAACGCGCGTGCAGCCGAATTCCGGTTGTACCGCAGCTGGGTGATCGCCCGTTCGACCCGTTCCCGCACCTCGGGCCCCACATTGCTGTGGCCGTTCACGACCCGCGACACGGTTTGTTGGGACACTCCGGCGAGCCTGGCCACGTCGATCATGCGCACACTGCGGTTCGCCGGGCGCTGGCTCTCGCCCACCGGGCCCACGGGAGAAGTCGACATCGGTCAAGAATACCCTCATGGGGTGCGAGAGCGCACTATCGCGAGGGATCTCTGGTGCTTCGCCCAGTGACGAATATCAGTCGAAATTCACCTGTTCATCAGGGAGCGTGCCGCATCGACTGCGCGCTGGAAACCAGAAACCGTCGTGATAGTGCGCTAACATTTAGCGCTGATAGTGCGCTAACATACAACCGCGTGATAGTTGTCTCAAAGCGCAACACAACGAAGGCGGAATGCTAAATGAGTTCCTATGAACCCGAGATCGAGGTCGCGATCGCGCGTGTGCGGGCGGATATCGCTCGGCTGCATGGTGAGTTGACGGCCAATGGCTTGGTGGTGTGGACCGGCGGTAACGTGT